>DAIMNI010000060.1:0-12142 GCA_036720245.1 Tissierellia bacterium
TTAGCGGCGGAATTGAAGATATACCAGGCAATTATATTTTGCGATTAATAGAAAATAAAAAATACACTTCGAAGATTACACAGATTACTTTAGCGGAGTACCTAAGAAATTACTATGATGTAGGACGGCAGCCAATTTTAGGGGTAATTGAAAAAAAGGAAAAAAAGCTAACAAATAAACCAGAAGACATCATAGCAGATAAATCAAAAGGGGCAGTCCATGAACTTTCCAGTGAAGGGACTGCTGCATTTCATAGGGAAAAGTTAGTCGGATATCTAAATGGCGAAGAGACAAGGGGCCTAAACTTTATTATTGGAAAAGTAAAAGATGGGGTTATTCAATTTCCAACTCCTATAACTAGTATAGATGAATACTCTACCCCTACGCCTCCTTCACCATCTGAGATAGCCTCTATTGGTAAGGCTATTAATCCTATGAGCACAGTAGAAATTATTAAAACAAAAACAAAAAATGATATAGAAATAGTTGATGGTGAAATAATGTTTAAAGCGAAGATTACTTTAAAAGGTATAGTAGGGGAAGTCATAGGGGATTTAGATATTTCAAAAGAAGAAGGGCTAGAATCGCTACAGAATGCTTGTGCCAAGGAAATAAAAGAAGAAGTAGAGAAGGCTTTTATTAAAGCACAAAAAGATTTGAAAAGTGATATTTTTGGCTTCGGAACACTTTTTCATAGGAAATATCCTAAAGAATGGGCAAAAATAAAGGATAACTGGCATGATATATTTCAAGAAGCAAATTTAGATGTAGAAGTTGATGTAAATATAGTTAGGACAGGATTAACAGATGTACCTACTAAAAAGGTTAAGGGGAAATAGCATGGAAAAAATAAAGAAAGTATCTTCTTATCAAATAATCTTATTAATAATAATTTATAGGATGATCATTGCTTTTACATATGGACCAGCTATAAATACACCACCAGGAAATCAGGATGTTTGGATTGCTCTTTTATTATCCATACCTTATACTATTTTAATATATTTGCCTATTTTATTTTTAAGCAATAAATTCAATAATTTAACCATAATAGAATATATGGAAAAGATATTTGGAAAATTCATAGGAAAACTTGTTGGATTTTTCTATACTGTTTCATTTTTGATATCCTGTACTATCATTGTTGCAACCGTGTTGGAAATGTTGGGGAGTACTATATTTCCAGAAACGCCAGTATGGGTGACTAGCTTGTTCATGATGACTACATGTACTTATATTTCAAGTAAAGGGTTAGAGTCAATAGCACGAGGAGCGGAGATACTTGTCCCTTTTATAATTGGGATTTTATTTCTAATTTTAGCATTAGGATATAAAAATATGGATTTTACTGTTTTACTGCCAATACTTAGTGACTCAACATTTAAGTCTATTAATATTGGCGCAATAGATTTTGCTTTTAAGTTTCCAGATGTTTTGATTTTAGCCATGATAACTCCTCATCTAGAAAAAAAAGGTGAATTTAACAAGATATTTTTCAAATCTCTTATATATTCTATGCTAATGGTTACTATTATTGTTATTGCTAGCCAAGCAGCTCTAGGGGTAGAACAGGCAAAGCATAGCAATTTTCCATTTTTTACATATGCTAGGCTTATTAATTTACTTGATTTTATACAGAGGATTGAATCATTGTACGTAGTATCGTGGATTGCAGGAAATATAGGTAAGATATCTGGATATTTGTATTTTACCACCGTTGCTTTAAATCAAACTACCAAAAGGAAAGAAAACAAATCTTATATAATACCTATAGGGATTATTATAGTTATATCATCTGTAATTATAAAAGATAGACATTCTATAATAGGAACTCCACAAAGCACTTCAAGGATTACATTAATTATATCCCTTATTTCAATGTTGATAATTCCTTTAATAGCTCTTATAGTATATTTTTTAAGGAGTAAAATATTTAAAAACGTAAATAGTCAATAATGGGAACATCCAGTGCTTTTTCTTGCTTTACTTCCCCTTAAATTGCCTACCTTGGAAATATAATCATCTAATTCCATTAAACATTTTCAAAAAAACTTTATAATTTAACATTTGTCATCATTATTTAACCACATGAATAATAAAATGTACTATAATATATATATGAACTTATATAAATCAAGATAAAAGTTGGGGGCAAAACATGAGATATAAAAAGGGAAAAATTAATATTAAAAGATTATCCATTTCATTATCTATAGTAATTATTTTACTTGTATTAACTACGAAAATTTCATTAAAACATGCAGCAGAAAACTCCAATAGGGATGAGGATATTGTAGAAAAAACTCCAATTTTAGAAGAAACAAAAAAAGATGTTCCAAAAAAAGAACAATCAAAAGATACACCAATAGAAAAGAAGCCAGATATATCGGAGACTACAAATGAAAACAAAAAAGAAGATTTAAAAACTGAAACCAAAACTCTTAGTGAATATAATGAAATATTTAAAAAGGATTTATTTCTTGGAGATTCCATAACGGACAGCCTATCCTTTTATGAATTAATAGATGAAAACAATGTATTTGCCAAATTAGGTTTTACTACTAAAAAGGCTTTAGATGAAATTGAAGTAATAATAAACAAGAACCCAGACAATATATATATATTATTTGGAATGAATGATATATTAGCCTCTAAAGATAGCGAAAACTTTATTACGAATTATAAAGAATTAATAGATATAATCCAGGATAAAGTTCCTAATGCCACTATATATGTCCAATCTATATTACCTGTAAGTTCAGAAGTGAAGACTAAGAAGTCTCTTTTGACCAATGAAAATATAGATATTTGTAATCAGGCTCTTAAAGATATGGCAGAGGAAGAAAATATACAATATCTTAATATTAGGGAAATATTAGAAAATAATATGGATTTATTAGAACCAGATGGAATTCACGTGAAATACAAATTTTATGAATTATGGCTAGAATATTTAATAGAAAAGACCAAATAAGGGTTATAGCAAAGGGGATGTGGAAATATGCCAAAGGTATTTAAAAGGACATTAACAAATTTAATTGTACTTAGTTTAACTTTAGTTATTTTGACTAGCTGCACTAAAAATAATGCTATAAACAAAGCACCATCAGTTAAGGACATAGATAATAAATTAAATGAAAAAGTTGATTTATCTACTATGGATATAGGAGATGGCGAAAAACTAGAAAAATTGTATGATATAAATCCAGAGGATTTAGAGGAATTTTTATTATATATTCCTAAAACCAATATTGAAGCTAATGAGATAGGTATATTTAAAGTAAAGGATTCTAAAAATATAGATATTATTAATGAAAAAATTGAAAATAGAATAGAAAAACAGGCTGATATTTTTAAAGATTATTTACCAGAGGAATATTATTTAATTGAAAAGAATGTATTAAAAACAAAGGATAATTATATATTATTTATTGTATCTGAAGATGCGGAAACAATAGAAGAAGTATTTGATGAAGCATTTAAATAATGCTTTTCTTTGGAGGTGCAGGATTTGGTTTTTAGTTCACTAATATTTATTTTTGTATTTTTACCAATTACTATTTTGATATATTATATAGCACCGAAAAAGTTAAAAAATTTGGCTCTTTTCATAGCGTCTTTGATTTTTTACGCTTGGGGAGAACCTATTTATATTACCATAATGCTGTTTTCTACAGTGTTTGACTTTTTTAATGGACTAGCTATAGAAAAATATAGGGATAACAAAAGAGTTTCTAAGGCAATATTGATAAACTCTTTAGTAATAAATTTAGGCCTATTAGGTTTTTTTAAATACTCAAGTTTTTTCGTAGAAAATTTTAATAGTCTATTTAATCTAAGCATCCAGTGGGAAAGTCTTCCACTACCTTTAGGAATATCTTTTTATACATTTCAAACTTTGTCTTACACTATAGATGTGTATTTAAATAAGGTAAATGTTCAAAGAAATATTATATCCTTTGGAACCTATGTAACCATGTTTCCACAATTAGTAGCTGGACCTATAGTTAGATATAGTGAAATTGAAAAGGAATTAGACAATAGACAAGAGAGTCTTTATTTATTTGGAGAAGGGGCAGAATTATTTATTATTGGTTTATCTAAAAAGGTATTATTGGCAAATAATATAGGTTTATTGTGGGATAGTGTAAAGGCCATGCCTATAAGTGGGATTTCAGTATTATCTGCTTGGTTAGGAATACTAGCCTTTACTTTTCAAATATATTTTGACTTTAGTGGATATTCAGATATGGCTTTAGGATTAGGGAAGATGTTTGGATTTAATTTTATAAAAAACTTTGATTATCCCTATATATCTAAGTCTGTAACTGAATTTTGGAGAAGATGGCATATATCGTTAGGTGCCTGGTTTAGGGAATATGTATATATACCTCTTGGAGGAAATAAAGAAGGGCAGCTTAAACAATTTAGAAATTTACTTATTGTATGGCTATTAACAGGATTTTGGCATGGCGCTAATTGGAATTTTATTCTTTGGGGATTGTACTATGGTATATTATTAATTTTAGAAAAACTATTCCTTTTGGATTGGATGAAGGACAAGCCAGAATTTTTGAAGCATATATACACAATGATAATGGTTGTAGTTGGTTGGGTGTTTTTTGAATTTGAAAATATTAATTTAGGATTTTCTTTTATAAAAACCATGTTTGGATTTGGGACAGGTGGTGTTATAGATGGAAATGCTATTTATTATTTATATACTAATGGATTATTGTTTATTATACTTATATTGTGTTTCACACCAAAGCTCAAAACTGCTTTTAATAGAATTAAACTAAAATTGAAAAAAAGTGGAACTATAGCTATTCCAATTGCTTATATGATTTTAATATTTTTATGTACAGCGTATTTAGTAAATGAAACTTACAATCCATTTTTATACTTTAGATTTTAAATGGGGGATTAATTTGAAAAAGAATATTTCATATAAATCTATATTAGCTGTGTTTTTATTAATTTATATTGGTATTATTATATTTTTTAATAATATCACAGCAGATAAAGTTTTTTCTGAATCAGAAAATAGAAGATTAGAACAAACTCCTAATTTTTCTATATCCCAAGTAGTAGATGGAAGATATACTACAAATTATGAAAAATACATTTCTGATCAATTTCCCATGAGGGATTTTTGGATAGGGATTAAATCTAGTATGGAAAAATTAATGGGTAAAAAAGAAAACAATGGTATCTATTTAGGTAAAGATGGCTATTTATTAGAAAAATTTAATAAGCCAAAAATGGAAGAATTGGAATCTAAAGTAGATAAGATAAATAGGTTTGCTTTAAATATTCCAGATAAAAGTATTTATTTTATGCTAATACCTAGTGGGGCTGAAATTTTAAAGGACAAACTTCCAAACTATGCTCCAAATGATAGTCAATTAGAAATCATTGAAACAACAAAAAAGTCTCTTTCTGATAAAATAGATTTTGTAGATATATATAAAATTTTATCTCACCATAAGGAAGACTATATTTATTATAAAACAGATCACCATTGGACTACTGATGGGGCATATTTAGCATATAATGATTTAATGAAGGCTATGGGTATAATACCAAATGGCAGTGAGTATTTTGAAAGAACTGTAGTATCAGATAATTTTTATGGTTCTTTATATTCCAAATCTGGCTTTAGAAATATAAAACCAGATGATTTAGTAATATATAAGACAAAAATATATGAGGGAATAGAAGTAGAATACGTAGAGGAAGGAAAAAATTCTAATTCTCTATACACTATGAAAAATTTGGACAAGAAAGATAAATACACAGTATTTTTAGATAGTAATCATCCATATATTAAGATTAAAACCAATTTTAAAGAAGACAAAAAACTTTTAATCATTAAAGATTCCTTTGCCAATAGTTTTATTCCATTTTTAACAGGCCATTTTTCAGAAATTCATGTAATAGACCCTAGATATTATATTGAAGATATGGTAGATTTAATAAAAAGGGAAAATATAGATAATATATTAATACTTTATAGTGTAGATACTTTTTTAAAGATATAATTTTAGAGTGTTATACAATATAAATTGAGGAAAGGAGAAAATATGAAACTTTTTTTCATATCAGATATTCATGGCTCAGTTTTTTATTTAAATAATGCATTAGATAAATTTAAAGAAGAAAAAGCAGATTATATAATAATACTAGGAGATCATCTATATCATGGAGCAAGAAATCCCCTACCTAAGGAATATAATCCTAAGAGAGTAATAGAAATATTAAATAATTATGCCCATAGAATAATAGCTATAAGAGGAAATTGTGATAGCGAAGTAGACCAAATGGTATTAGATTTTCCTATAATGGCAGATTATTCTACAATTTTCTACAACGAAAAAAGATTGCTTTTAACCCATGGGCATATATATAATGAAAATAATTTACCAAAACTAATGGATGGAGATATATTTATATATGGCCATACCCATATACCTAAAGCAGAAAAAGTGGGGAATATATATGTAATTAATCCAGGAAGCACTACTTTTCCAAAGAAAAATAGCCCCCATAGTTACGGAGTATTAGAAGATAATATTTTTACTATAAAGGATTTTGAGGGAAATGTATACAAGAAGATTAATATTAAATAAATAAAAAAGGTCAATTGGAATGAGACTTATCCTATAGATAAACAAACAGCTGTACCCAAAAGAATAAACCAATTATATAATATATAATTATTAATGCTTTCAGTCCCGAAATAATATATAATAGTAATTATAGGAAATATTTATATAAGGGGGTAATTTTTTGCTTAGTAAAAAGACAATAGAAAATGTACTTTATGCAGCCCTCTCCCATGGAGGAGATTTTGCAGAAATATTTGTGGAAGATACATTTAACACAAATATTAGAATGGTGGGAGGATATGTAGAAAACAGTATGTCTGGTAGGGATTTTGGTGTAGGTATTAGAATATTTGATGGTTTTAATTTTGTTTATGGATACACCAATGATGCCAGTGAGGAAAATTTAATAAAAGTGGCAAAGGAAATTGCACTAGCTTTAAAATCTGAAAAAAATGATATAGTATTAAATTTAATGAAATCAGATACTAGGAATTTAAGTCCAATAAAAATTATACCAAATACTGTAGACAAGGCTAAGAAAATAGAATTATTAAAGAGAGGATATAATAGTGCTAAAAATTATGATTCTCTAATTACACAGGTTACGTCTAATTATTTTGACGTAGAACAAAATGTATTAATAGCCAATTCTGAAGGTTTAATAGCAGAGGACAAAAGAATTAGAACTAGAATTTTTGTTCAATCAGTAGCCTCCAAGGATGGAGAAATGCAAGTGGGTTATCATGCTCCAGGAGCTAGTATGGGTTTTGAATTCTATGATACCATAGATATGGAGGAAGTGGGCAAGGAAGCCTCTAGAATTGCTAAAACCATGGTATTGGCAGATTATTGCCCATCTGGGGTAATGCCAGTAGTTATTCACAATGAATTTGGTGGAGTGTTATTCCATGAGTCCTGTGGTCATAGTTTAGAGGCCACATCTGTAGCTAAAGGGGCTTCTGTTTTTGCCAATAAATTAGGCGAAGCTATAGCATCTCCAGTGGTAACTGCCATAGATGATGGTACTATGCCAAATGAATGGGGTACATTAAATATTGACGACGAAGGTACACCAACTCAGAGGAATGTACTTATAGAAAATGGAATACTTAAATCTTATTTAATAGACAAATTAAATGGTAGAAGAATGGGCATGGAATCTACAGGTTCTAGTAGACGTCAATCCTATAAATTTGCTCCTACATCTAGAATGAACAATACCTTTATAGCCAATGGGGAATCTACTTTTGAAGAAATAATTGAAAATACAGAAAGTGGATTATTTGCTAAAAAATTAGGTGGAGGAAGTGTAAATCCAGCTACAGGAGATTTTAATTTTGCTGTAATGGAAGGTTATTTAATAGAAAATGGGAAAATAACTAAACCCGTTCGTGGTGCCACCTTAATAGGCACAGGTGCCAAAGTATTGGAAAATATAGATATGGTGGGAAATAATCAAACTTGTGGTCAAGGAATGTGCGGTTCCTTAAGTGGCTCTATCCCTACAAATGTAGGACAGCCAACCATAAGGGTTAAGGCCTTAACTGTTGGTGGCAGAAAGGGGGAGGAATAATATGAAATACTTTGATTTAACAGAAAAAATATTTGCAAATGGAAAAAATAAATTTGAGGATATGGAAGCTTTTATTGAAAAGAATAAAACCATAGAAATGTCTGTATTCAATGGAGAATTAGATAAATATAATATTTCAGGTACAGAAGGCATGTCTTTTAGGGGAATTCACAATGATAAAATGGGATATTCCTATACAGAAAAAGTAGACGAATCCTCCATAGATATGTTAGTAAATGAGGCCTATGAAAATGGAAAACATATAGATGCCTTAGAAAAAGAAACTATATTCTCGGGTTCAGATAAATATGAAAAAATGGATAATTTTAATAAGAAACTTAAAAACACTCCCCTAGAGGAAAAAATAGAATTTGTAAAATCCCTAGAAAAAGAAGCTTTAGCCTTAGATTCAAGAATTGTGGCAGTTAGCTATTGTATGTATAATGAAATAGAAAATAGCAAACATTTAATAAACACTAAGGGATTAAATCTAGAAAACCATACTAATTTAGCCTATGCTTTTTTAGTAGTAGTGGCTAGAGAAGGGGAAGATACAAAGACTGGTATAAGCTATGTAATATCTAGGGATTTTAGTGATTTTGATTATAAAAAAATGGCAAAGGAAGCAGTAGATGAGGCATTGTCCCAATTAGGCGCAAAATCTATAAAATCTAATGAATATCCAGTAGTATTTAGAAACGATACTTTTGCTGATATGCTTGAAGCTTTTAAATCTATATTCTATGCTGAATATGTTCAAAAAGGATTATCTCTATTAAAGGACAAAGTTGGAGAAGATATTGCCTGTAAAAACTTTACATTAGTAGATGATCCATTTTACAGTGAAGGATTTAATTCTAGCACCTTTGATGATGAAGGCACAGCTACAAAATATAAGAAAATAATAGATAAAGGTAGGCTTAATACTTATCTATATAATTGGAAATCTGCCAATAAAGATAATGTAGAATCCACGGGAAATGGATTTAGAGATTCTTATAAATCTTCTATTTCTACTTCTGTAACTAATTTATATGTAGAAAAGGGAGATAAATCCCTAGATGAAATATTAAAAACTGTAGATAGTGGAGTATATATTACTGATTTGCAAGGTCTACACTCTGGCTTAAATCCAGTATCTGGAGATTATTCTTTATCTGCCAATGGATATGAAATAGAAAATGGAAAAATTAAAAGACCTATAAATCAAATAACCATAGCTGGAAATTTCTTTGAGACTTTAATGGATATTGAAGAAATAGGCAATGATTTAAGATTTTCTACAAATGGAGTTGGCTCACCAACTATTAAAGTGAAAAAATTAGCCATATCAGGTGAATAAATGCCTTTTGTCATTGATGAAGAAACTAAGCGATGAGCACGAAATCAAAAAACATAATTTCGGCTCCCTGCTTACCTGAACAAAGTGAAGGATCTCGGTTTTATGCCTCAGAATGACAGATTAAATCAGCCCTAATAGGGCTTTTTTAATGACAATTTTCTCAAATTATAGTATGTTATTAATAGAACAAAAATTAGAAGGGTTGAAGAGCATGGCAATGAAAAGTAAAAAGACAAATCTAATAAAAATATTAGTGGCATTAAATATAATAATTTACATGGTATTTACTTGGTGGGATATTTTTAATAAAGAAACATTTATATCTTCAGATGTTTTAAAATTTATGTCCATGATAATAGTTTTTATTATATCTATTATGACTAAGAAAGATGCCCTCAGTTTTAAGGATTTACATCTACTTCAAATAGGTCTATTTATAACTTTAATTGCAGATTTACTTTTACTTCTATTAGACAACCACTACATATTGGGAATATTCTTATTTTCCATAGTTCAAATATTATATTCCCTTAGATATGAATTTAGAAATTTTAAATTAACCATTAGAAATTTTTTCATAATATTTTTAAGTCTATCTATACTTTATATTATTATAAATAAATTTGTAGTAGAAATAGACTTTCTATGGGCAATGGGATTGTTTTATGGCTTATGTTTATTAAACAGTGTTATAAAAGCATTTAAGGCCTATAAATACAAAATATATCCAGAACCTAATAGGCAGATGATATTAATAGGCATGATATTATTTTTACTTTGCGATATAAATGTAGCCTTATATAATATTTTAGGGTATATGGGAAAAGTAAATGTATTTTACAATATATCTTCTGTCTCTATGTGGCTATTTTATTTGCCATCCCAAATACTATTAGCTTTAAGTGGATACAATTATAATATGTTTTATAACTGATGGCTTAGTCTATCAGTTTTTTGCTTTTTAGAATATAGATAATTCCCATGGGTAAAATAAATATAATAAATAGGGAAAGGTGCTGATATTTTGAATAGATTAGCTAAAGAAAAATCTCCATATCTTTTACAACATAAAGACAATCCAGTAAACTGGTATCCTTGGGGGGAGGAGGCTTTAGAAAAGGCTAAAGCTGAAAACAAGCCCATATTTTTATCCATAGGATATTCTACTTGTAGATGGTGCCATAATATGAACAGGGAATCCTTTCAAGACTGGAAAGTGGCATATGTACTAAATGAATACTATATCCCCATTAAAGTGGATAGAGAGGAAAGACCAGATTTAGACAAAGTCTATATTACTTTTGCTGAGGCTATGACAGGTTCAGCAGGTTGGCCACTAAATCTAATATTAACTCCAGAGAAAAAGCCCTTTTTTGCAGGAACTTATTTACCTAAAGAAAGTAGAAATAGAATGATAGGATTAATAGATTTATTAGATCAAATAAAAGAGGTTTGGAAGGAAGATAGTGATAAAATCATAGGAGAAAGCAATCGTATATTGGCTGAAGTAGATAGAATTTATAATTCCTATAATAAAGGGGAATTAGATCCAGATATATTGCTTAAAACTAAAAATGAATTAAAGGACATTTTTGATAAAAACCATGGAGGTTTTTCCTATAGACCTAAATTTCCACTGCCTCAATATATAATATTTTTATTAGAATACGGAGAAAGGGCAAAGGACGATAATTCTATGGAAATGGCCAAAATGACTTTAGATAATATGTATAAGGGCGGTATATTTGACCATATAGGTTTTGGCTTTTATAGATACTCTGTAGATGAAAAATGGCTAGTCCCCCATTTTGAAAAAATGCTATATGATAATGCATTACTTAGTATGACATATACTATGGCCTATGAAAAAACCAAGAATCCCCTTTATAAAGAGATCACGGAAAAGGTTTTGGAATTTGTAATTAGAGATTTAGCCTCAGAAGAAGGGGGCTTTTACTCTGCCCTAGATGCAGAAACAGAAGGGGAAGAGGGCAAATTTTATATATTTAATAAAGAGGAAATAATAGATGTACTAGGGGAAGAATATGGAGAATTTTATTGTGATTACTATGATATAACTGAAGAAGGCAATTTTGAAGGAAAAAGTATTCCAAATCTATTAGACAAGGATTTAAATACTATAAATGATATAGATAAGTCTAAATTGGAAGGTTTAAGGGATAAGGTATTTTATTTTAGAGAAAAAAGACCTAAACCCCATAGAGATGAAAAAATCCTTACGTCTTGGAATGGCCTAATTATTGGAGCACTAGCCTATGCTGGAAAAGTCTTTGGCAATTCTACATATATAGATTGTGCTAAAAGGACTGCAGATTTTCTTATTGCCAATTCCATAGATAGGGATGGAAATTTATTATCTACTCATATTGATGGGGAATCTTATAATTATGGTTTTTTAGAAGACTATGCTTTTTTTATATTTGGTTTATTAAAATTATATGAACTTACTAGCGAAGAAGTATATTTAGGTATAGCTAAAAAACTAAATGAAAATATGCTGAAATTATTTTGGAATGAGGAAAATGGAGGATTATATTACTATGGAAATACTTCAGAAAAATTAATTTTAAGGCCAAAGGATATTTATGATGGGGC
>DAIMNI010000060.1:12152-13415 GCA_036720245.1 Tissierellia bacterium
AATTTCAGTATTAAACTTTGCAAAACTATATAGAATTACTGGGGATAAGGATTTTCAATTAAAACAAAATGCAATTTTTAAGTGTTTTGGCAAAGATATTAATCAAAATCCTATAGCCCATATATATTCAATTTTATCATTAATGGAATGAGCTTAATAAAAATTTCTAGTATCTCATTACTACTATTAACATTAATATTATATTTGAATACAATATTATATCAATATAAGGCAATGACTTGGTAAAGTAAAATATATTTTTTATTTTAGAGAGGATTTCATTGGTGGAAGAAGTCTATAAAAAATATATTTGAAGTGCACCAAGGAGCCTCTAGTTGAAATATAGTAGACTAAGACGTTTGTTCACGTTACAGAACTAGGGTATATTGGTACCTAAATAAAGATAGGACTAAGTCCTAAACAGTGTGGAACCGTGAAGCTAAACCTTCGCCTCTGTGTATTTATATATAGAGGTGGAGGTTTTTTTATTATGAAAGGGAGGTATTTTCATGAAATATAATAATATATACGAGGCAATTGGTAAAACTCCAATATTAAAAATCAATTATGCTAATAAGGCCAATATGGGAGAAGTATTTGCTAAAATAGAATCTTTTAATCCAGGAGGAAGTATTAAGGATAGAGCAGCCTTATATATGATTGAAGCAGGAGAAAAAGAAGGGCTTTTAAAAGAAGGTGGAACTATAATTGAAGCTACCAGTGGCAATATGGGGATTGCCCTATCTATGATAGGCGCAGCAAAAGGATATAAGGTAATAATAGTAATGCCCGATACTATGAGCATTGAGAGAAGAAAACTAATGAAAGCTTATGGGGCAGAGATTATATTGACAGAAGGAAAACATGGTATGGCAGGTTCTGTAGAATTAGCTGGGAAACTAGCCAAAGAAAGTAGATATTTTATGCCAAGGCAATTTGAAAATAAAAATAATGTATTAGCCCATTATGAAACCACTGCAGTAGAAATTCTAGAAGATATAGATGGAAAAATAGATGCATTTGTAGCTGGAGTTGGGACAGGAGGCACCATAGTAGGTGTAGGAAAGAAATTAAAGGAAATAAATCCAAATACATTAATAGTGGCCGTAGAACCTAAAAAATCCCCTCTATTATCAGGTGGCAAAGCAGGTCCTCATGGATTACAGGGAATAGGAGCTAATTTTATTCCTAATATATTGGATAGAAATAGGTCAATTGCAAAACTAAATTAGACTCTGCACGTTTAAATTAGTTAAATTTTAA
>DAIMNI010000061.1:0-13340 GCA_036720245.1 Tissierellia bacterium
ATTGTATAAACAAAATAAATATAAGGAATCCATTATAAATTTAAATCATACTATAAAGTTATCTAAGGAATACAAGGCCTTTAATAATTATGGGGAATCCCATATGGTTTTAGGTATTATATATAAAAAGATAAATGAAATAGATAAGGCAATTGATTGTACTGAAAAAGCTGTTTCAATTTTTCATGGTTTAGATGATAAACATCTAAAGGCAGCTTGTCAAAAGAATATTGGTAACTATTATTTAATTAACAATGATTTCTTAAATGCTGAAAAAAATCTAGTGGAAGCTTTAAAATATTTTGATTCAAATCAAAATCATGAAATAGCACACACCATTAGATCTGATATACAAGAATTACTTGTAAAAAAAGAAGATTATGAAAAGGCCATTGAATATGTAAACGAAATAGACATAAATATAATCAATACAGTAGATCAAGCAAGAATATATATGAATTTAGGAAATGCTTATGCAGGTGTTGGGGACTATAATTTAGCTAAGGATAATTTAAAGAAAGCAGAGGAACTACTAGAAAATAGTAATTGCTATGATGTGCTTCACCTTATTTATGATTCATATTCCCATATGTATTCATCTCTTAAGGATTATGAAAATGCGTATATATATTCCGAAAAATCTAAGGAATTTCTTAAGCTTTCTTTTAGTGATAAACAAGTGGTTGAAAGGTTAGAGTAAATGGAGCCTTTGGCTCCGTTAACTACTCTTCTCCATAAGGAACTATTTCTATGGTCTCGATAACTACTGGATCTAATGTTACCGTTGAACCTGTATCTGTATTGAAAATTAGCGGTCGCCCGTTTATTTCAAGAGCAGTATCCATACCATAGAATACCTGTCCAAATACAGTATAATCATTGTCTAATCTTGGTACTCCACCAAAATTTGCATAGGCTTTTATAAGCTCAGGTGTATACCCTTCCTCAATACCTATGGTTGACATTAATTCTAAATATGCGGGTTCAATTCCATTATTGCAAATTATATAAAAGCTGCTAGAATTACCCCCTTCATTTCCGCCAGCTCCTACTGCACCTGTAAAATGATGATAAGCTTCGCTAATTTCTCTTTCAAAATAATCTCCATATATACTTTTACCTGTAAAACTGCTAGATGTTCCAATTTGAATTAAAAATTCTTCCTCAATTCTATCAAAGGCATATCCATCATAGAAACCTTCATTGGCTAAGGTTTTAAAATTTTCTACAGCCAATGGAGCTACATCTGGGAATAGTCTTATTTTTATATCTCCAGCATTTGTCTTTATTATTGCAATTTCTTCCCCTTTTCCTGGTGGTCTGAGTTGATTAAATTCAGATTTTCCAAATCGAGTATAGCCATTAACTATTTTACCTGGCCTGTATCTAAGGCATAGGGATAATGAAACTACAATAATTATTAATATTATTATTAAGATTTTATTCCTAAATGTTCTCATTATAATTCCTCCTATTCTCTAGCACCAAGGAAATCCTTATTTTTAAATTTAATATAACTAATAAAAATAAATAAAATACTTAATGTAATATTCATGGTAATTCCCCATAAATAATTATATCTATAAAATCCACTTATTACATTTTCATAAAAGCAATACATATATGGATATAGTAAATTAATTATTGAATTTTTATTCCCTATTTCATTAAAGGTAAAAGCTGCAATTATCAAAACTATAGATATTCCTAATGTTTTTTCCAAGGAATCTGTAAATATGGATAAAAATATTATCAATCCTATACTCAAAAATACTAATGTAATTAGCATCAATACTCCAAGAAAGATTTTATTTTTTAGTGGAATAATTTTAAAATTCCCTTCATTTGATTTCAAGGTCAATTTATTTATTGTGCTAGATACTATCTGAGGATAATAAAATTCTCCAATTCCAAATAATATGGTATTTATTATAAAGTTTAATATAAATATAAAAACCAATAAGATAAATACTATGGATAAAATACAAATAAGTTTCCCCCAAAAAATATCTTTCCTTTCAAAAGGCTGAGTATATTCTAATTTATAACTTCCTTCCATAACAGAGGACAAGAAGATATCCATTGATAGTAAAATTATTATGAAAACCATTATTAAAATATTGTTTTTCTGGAAAAGTAAATTTAAAGTATTTGCACCAGTTGGCTTATATTCATTTAGTTGAAATGGAATACTATTTTCCATAAAATAATCATATTTATATTTGTAATATTTAACCTCCTGAATATTTGTTTTTCGTTCAGATAAATATATATCATCAATATAACCTTTTTCGTAAGAATCTACAGTATTTGTATATCTTTCACTTAAATATTTTACTAATAATCTATTCCACTCTGGATCTTCCTCTGCTTTTATGTAGGCATTGGCTATTCTCCCTGAAACAGGAGCTTCCATATTTAAATATTCTACTTCTCCTTCCATTTTTTCAATTTCTTCAATCATGTTTTCATTCTTATCTAATGTACTTCGTGCCGATAACTCTTCATTTAAAACCGTTAGTTTTGTATTAGCCCTCTCGGAAATTAATTTATACTCTTGTACAAAATTATCCTTATAGTTCTTGTATTGTCTATAATTATATATATTAACCCCTAGGACAAATGCCAATAGTATGAATATAAGCAGTTTATTTTTCCTTTTATTAAAAAATTTTCTAAATTCATATTTTATAATTTTTTTCATCTAATTCACCTCCATAAAAAGATCTAAGAATTATATATCCTTTTTCTTGAAATATATTATTCCAGTGGATAATAAAATAATTGTAGATAAAGATAGTATTATAAAGCTTGTTAGAGCTGTAACATTGCAACTTCCATTTATTATGGCTGCTGAATTATTCATTGTAAAGGGAGACAAATTATAATGTCTTTCATGTATATATGGCTGACTTAATTTATATCCGAGGGAGAAAATTAATGCTGTTATAATAAAACCCATTTGTTCATTATTGATTAATGAAGATATTAGTTCTACTAGTGCCACTACAAATAATACAAATAATATGGTGAATAGAATACTTAATAAAATAAATTTATAAAATGGTATTATTTCATCACCTAAAAGTATGGTCTCAACCCCTCTTATTGACTGACGCGGTAATCTGCTTATGCCAATATAAATATTGGGATAGTTTAACCCCTCTACAAAATTATGACGTGGAATTAGACTTTTAAATCCCAAGGGATAATAAGACACTGGATATTTTAAACTTACAAAGCCATATTTAAATCCAATTATTACACTTACAAATATTAATGGAATATATACAAGGAGTAGAATATGCAATACTCCACTAATATATTTTGCCATATAGTATTTCCATCTAGGTAGACCTTGTGTTAAAGATAGTTTAATACTTTCATTATTTATTTCTTTATTTATACTATTGTAAATAAGTAGTATTGGAAATATTATTAGAAGTATGGGAAGAATGTCTATTAGATAATTATATAAAAAAGAAATATTGTTTATATCGTCATTGTAATATACATCTAAATCATTATTGTATAAATAGTTGTGAAATTTAGCATGATTAATACAAGAAAACCCCATTAAAGGAAATCTATCTCCTGCATGGTAAATACTTATATCTTCATATTTTGTACCATCGCTTACATTGTCCCAAATTTCTTTAATCTTTTTTTCCGCAGCTTTAAATTGAATCACATCTGTAGATGACATATATTCTTTTGCACTTATTAATAGGGAAAAGGCATTATTTTTATTATAATTTTTATAATCCCCTTTCGCATCTGCTTCAACTATTTTCTTGGCAATTTCTAATCTTTTTTCTTTTGTTTTTTCATTTACATACCCAAGCCAATATTCATCTCCATAATTTCTTATATCTAAATTTGCAGACCAAGTATTATATGTTCCTGAAAAAGGTCTATTAAGCCTTTCAGCTTTTATATCCTCTATTTTTATATAGGGCATCATCAATATAAGCCATACTAGAATCCAGGTTAATGGGCTTTTTAATCGTTTTTTAAAGTCATAAAGTATCAAATTAAACATTAGATCACCTCCATTTATGATATCAACCCCTATTTTTATTAAACCCGCTTAGAGTTTTAAATATCCCCTTCATAAGGAACTATTTCTATTTTTTCTATAATAACATCATCTACTGGCTCCTTAGTTATGGGGTTTACATCTACTTGATTTATACCAATTACTGTATCCATACCATAAAACACTTGACCGAAAATTGTATATTGAAGATCTAGTCTAGGGACCCCTCCAAATACCTCATAGGCTTCTATTACTTCCCTTGGATAGCCTTCCTCGTCTAATTCTTTCATAACCTCTAAATACTCTTCATCTATACCATCTTGTACAATAATATAAAATTGACTACTGTTTTTATTTTCTTCCCTTTTAGCTAGGCCAACACATCCTGTTATATGACGATAGTTTAAATCAACCTCGTCTTCGTAAAAATCTCCAAATATACTTTTCCCTTCCGGAAAGTCTTTGTTTTCTCCTATTTGAATTAAAAAATTTTCTTCTACTCTTGAAAATTTTACTCCCTTATAAAATCCCTCTTTTGCCAATGCTTTAAAATTTTCAACAGCCTTTGGTGCTATTTCTGGAAATAATCGAATTTTTATTTCCCCCATATTAGTTATAATAATAGCAATTTCTTCTCCTTTTTTAGGACTTTGCACCTGTTCTAATTTTAAATTCCCTATTTGTGTGTATCCATCTATGATTTTACCAGCATTTGTACTGCAACTACTTATTAGGGTGGATAGTATTAATATAATTAATATTAAATTTATTTTTTTCATAAATTTTCCTCCTATTCTTTAGCCCCTAAGAAATCCTTGTAAATAAATTTCTTATAGCTCATTATGAATAATATAATTGTCATAGAAATATTTAATATTATTCCAAATAAGTAGTTAGAACGATTATTTACTTCTATAACATTTTTTATATATAAATAAGAATATGGATAAATTAAATTTATTATGGATTGTTTGTCTAGAAAATTTTCAAATATAAATGCTAATACTAATAGCATAATGGAAAATCCCAAAGTTTTTGTGCTGGAGTCTAAAAATATGGATATACAGATAATTAAAGTAATTGTCAAAAGTAAAATTGGTAATAATAATATAAAGCCCCTTAAAACAAATTTCCACAAAGGTAATATACTATAGCCTATATTACTTGTACTAAAGGCTAGACTTTTTATATTTCCTCTTGTAACAAATGGATAATTCATATCTCCTATTCCATAAATAGCACTAATAATTATAAAATTTAGTAAAACTCCTAATATAATAATTTCTAAGGATATTATAATAATTACTATTACTTTTCCTAAAAAAATTTGTTTTCTTTCAAAGGGTTGACTATAGGCTAATTTGTAGCTTCCCTCTTCTATTTCTGAAAGATATATATCTATAGATAATAGTGCTATAAGGAATATTAATATTAATAGATTCTCTCCATCTAGAAACATAATTAATGAATTGGCCCCTGTCATAGTATAGGGGTTTAAAATAGGCTGTATATCATTGTCTAGCATATATTGATTAATATGCATTTTCTTATGAATTTCTTCCATATTCAATCCTTTTTCCTTTAAAAACCCCTTTTCTATAATTTCATCTTCTAAACCCTTAAGAATATTTTTATATCTATCATTTTCTGCTATCAAAACATAATAAAACTTTTCCTTATTGTCTTCCTCATAGGTTTGTGATATTAACATTAATTTGTTTCGCTCTACCCTATAAAATTCCATTTCTTCTTCTAATTCTTCTCTTTCCTTGTCTGTTAAATTTTCATCCTTTTCTAAACGCAATGCATTTTGACCAAAAATTCCATCTGCCTGCATATATCTACTTCTATATGTTTCTGCCGTTTCTTTCATATAGAGATTATATTGTTTTAAATTGTAAAAATTCATTCCGAGCACATAGGTAAAAAATAAAATTATTATAATAATATTTTTTCTAGATTTAAAGAATTTCTGAAATTCATTTTTAATTATTCTTTTCATGATTGTCCCCCTTCTATTAAATTTCCTTTTTCCTAAAATATATCCCTCCGACTATTAATAATAAAATAGTAGAACTTAGTAAAATCAATATACTGGTTAATGCTGTTATATTATAGGTTCCTATGATTATTCTAGATGCATTTTCCATAGTAAAAGGACTTAAGTTTAGGTGCTTTTCATATTTAAATGGGGCACTTATTAATGTTCCTATAATAAATACTCCAGTAGCTGCAACAAAGCTTATGATTTCGTGATTAATAATGGCTGAAATAAGCTGTATTAAGGCTACTGCAAATCCTATGAATAATATAGTTAGTATCAATACAATTAGTAGGTATTTATAAAAAGGGGTTATTTCCATTCTTTCATGGGGATAAGCTTGATTTGCCATTACTTTATAACTAGGTGAAAAATAACTAAAGGTTCTAGCAAGCCGTGGATAATTACCCCATGTAGATTTAACTGAATCAAAATAATTTGGAATAGATTTAAAACTTTTCATGCTATTTTTTAGATAAATAGTAGAATAATCAATAGGTGCAAATCCATTTAATAATCCTAATATAAGACTTATAATAATAGCTGGAAAAACAAATATAAATATTACATAAATTACACCACTTGTCCATTTGCTAATATAATATTTTCTTCTACTAATAGATTGAGTAAGTACCAATTTTAGACTACCTCTGTTTTTTTCTTTATTTATGGTATTATAAATAAATATTATTGAAATAATAACAATAAATTTTGGGACAATGTTAAAAAAATAATCATATAAATATGTAATATTATTTATATCATTCTCATAGATAGGTTCAAAATCATTTTTATATAATTTATAATAGTATTTAGCTATTAATAGAGGCTCATATTTTCCTTCACTAAATACATCACCAAATGGATAAAAATTTACATCTTCATAGGCAATCCCACCACTAACATCATTCCACATATCTATAGTCTTATTATAAAAAACAGTATCCATAATAGGGTCATTAGTTACATATCCACCCTTTGCCCTTATAAGATTATAAAAAGTCATAGTCCTCATTAATTCTTTTATATTATTTTCTTCGCTAGCTTTTACAAATTCTTCTGGTATTATAGTATATAAATAATGGGCAAGATATGCTTCAGGATATGCTTCCCTTTCCATTTCATCCATAAACTGAACCCAATCATAAGTCTGACCACTTCCCCATAAATAAATATCATGCCCTTGAAATGGTCTATTTAATCTTTTATTTTTCATTTCTATAATATTTAACATAGACATTAAACAAAGTATAAATATAATAAACCAAGTTAATGGATTTTTTATTCTTTGCTTTAGGTCTGTTTTTATAAGTGTAGACATAAAATATCCCTCCTAAATACCGTTTATTCTATATAAAACCGACGCAAGTTTAGCTTATTTTACAATAGGTTAATTTCTAATATTTTTCTGCTAAATATCTATACCTTGTGGCATTGTCCCTGTATAAGCATAGTCTCTTTGTAATTCCCATGCAAAATCTCGATTTACCTTATCTCCAGGCCTGCATATAGCACTACAAGTGCACATACCAACTATTGATTTAAGTGAAGTATTTTCTTTTTTACCTACTTTACCTAATTTTCTCATATCAACACCTCCCTTCATCTTTTATTTACATAATACTTTGGTATTTCTAAATTTTTATACATAGAATACCTACTTTCTTACGTCGGTTTCATATCAAATATTAAGATAATAGAGAATATATTCCATCTATACTTTGGAATGAACCTTCAATTATTTTATCCTCTAAAATTTCTAGATTATAATTCTTTTTCATCTGAAAATAAAGATATAGTATTTCTTCTGTAGTTAGGTAAAATGGATCACAAAATAAGGATTTATCTGTATTTTCTAATACTAAATTTATATCTTTTTTAAATAAACTAGCAATATCATTACATAGATATATTTTTAATTCATCCATTCATGTCTCCTCCTTTATGAGAATTTTTTGATTATATTGCTTACAATTATATCTATGTTTTCTTTCCTATTTAAATTAACCAGATTTAAATCATTATCAGCCTTATTTTCCAAAATCATTTTGTCAATATCCACCTCTGGAAGATATAATGGTCTATCTATTATATCTGTAACTCCAACTCCAATATCATATATGGCATTAGTTACATTAAATATATCAATTTTTCCTCCTAATATATTTTTAAAATATTTATTAAGTTCATCTATATACTCTTTAGCTATAATTGTTGGTGGCAAAGTTAATATTAAATAATCTGGTGAAATAGATTGAGCAATCATATAAGTATATATTCCAAAAGAATTATGAAAGCTATCGCTATATTTTATCATTCCCTTTGGTATGTCCATCAAAATAATATCTGATTTTTCGACATAATCAATAGCTTGTACCCATCTATTTATGGATAATATTTGTTCTACTGGCGATTCATCTCTTCCCATAAAATTTTTTGGATAATTTATAGCGCCAAATAATTTTCCATCAGTCTCTGTTGTTATTAAGGATATTTTATAATCTAATTTTTCCATTGCTAGTTTTATCTGCAAGGAAATATCAAAACTATCTATAGATTCCAATAGCCCCCCAATATATACTACTGGAACCTTAGAATTATATATTGGTAGATTTAATTCGCCATATCTTTTTATAATAGTTTCTATTTCATCTATATTCTTTAAATCATATAATGAGCCTTTCTCACATGATTTCAACAGTTTATTTATTTCTTCGTCAAGACCTAAATATATAATTTCTATATTTTCTTTTTTAGCATTTTTAATTAGCTCTAATATTTCGCCTTCGCATATTGTATAATTGGTGTAAGATGAAATAATAAATATATCGTAGTTTTTATATTCTATTTCTTCAATGGATTTAACTACTTTATTCATTGGACTTCTATTCACTGAATAAGCCATATCTTTATTTACAAGCACTGAACCCTTAGAAGCTATAATATCCACATATATATCTTTCATCAATAACCCTTTAATCAGTCCATAAGTTTTATCACTGTATGAATAGAATAAATATTTCTTTTCCCCCATTGTACTTTTCACCTCAATTCATGGCTATTTCATTTAGTATTTCTCTACCTATTAATTCATTATGAAAATCGTATCGGTTATCTCTGCATTTATCTTCTATACTATCTTCATTTATAGTTCTACTTTCATGAGCTTTTACACATAAAGTACAATGCCTAAAAGCAAAACAATTTTTACAATCTTCGATTACAGTCTTTGCTATATTCATTATTTTTTCTGTATTTTCTATACTAAATCCATCTTCCAAACTACCAATACAATGAAAAGGAATATTTTCACTAATCCTTTCACAAGGAAACAGTAATCCATCCACATTTACCATTAATCTAGTTTTTCCTGGAACACATGGCCCAGATGGGCAGTGTATACTACCTAATGTTTCAGAACTTGTCATTTCATCCCACATCTTATTTATGGACTTATAAAATAAATTCATATAAAAAGGATTGTCGCTTAAGTCTATTTCTCCAAGATAATGTAGATATGATAAAAACTTTATATAGTTAAAATCATTTCTAAATTTTTTTGTAGGCAAATATTTTTCTGTTTTATAATCATCTTCAACTAAAGATATGCTTACATTAATATTATTCAATATTGGGTATTTTTCAAAAAGCAATTTATATTTATTAAAATCTTGGGTTGGATCAATTACCATATTTATAGATATTCTACCAAAAAGTGTTTTATGGTTTTCTTTAATATAAATAATATTTTTAATTACTTTATCAAATACGCTTTTATCACCGTTTATAAACTTTCTATTCTTATCGTTAATTTCTCTTGGTCCATCTAAACTTATTACAACTTGAAAATTTTCCTTTTCAAACAATTCCAATACTTCGTCCGATATTAAAGTTCCATTGGTAGTAATTGTATAACTTACCTTTTTTCCAACAAATATCTCCTTACAATATATCACCGTTTCTTTGATTAATTCAAATTCTAATAAAGGTTCCCCACCATAAAAACCTACAGTTATATTTTCACTATCAACCGAATTATTCCTTAGCATAAGTAATGCTTTTTTAATTGTTTCTAAATTGATCTTTTTGTTTTCATGAAATCGATAAGTTCCATCATTTGATGTATATGGGCAGTATAAACATCTTAAATTACAAGCATGAGTTAATTGAATAGTCAATAATTGTAACTTTCTATTTAAATAGTAGGGTAATAAATCCGTGGATGGGTGCTTAATTTCCTTAATCCGATTATCTGAAAGATATCCATCTTGCTTTAACATTTGAATTTCCTCTTCAATATCTAAATCCCTATCATTTTCATCTAATCCATCCTTAAGTATTTTTTCCAAGTATTCATATACATCTTTCTCTACTCTTACATTTTCATTTCGATTAACATCATAAAAATAATAATTTTTCGGAGTTTCAAATAAATGAATAAATGGTTTCAAAAATATCCCCCTTTCAATTGCCTATTTCTTCCTTATAAATATAATATCAAAAGATTCTTTCAAAATTGTTTCATTTTATATTAAATTTAATAAAATTTTAGAATAGTTCTTTTGTCCTATATTCTAAAATTTTATTAGGAAAGCGTTTTCAATATACCGTGAAATTTATACTTTTAGGAATATCAGTTCCATCTGGAAATTTCGGTTCTTCATCATCAGATGCCTTTACAGGAGAGACACTCAATATAAGGAATAAAGCAATAGTTAAAGTTATGATTTTATAATATAGGTTACTTTATTATGATTGTAATTCATTATTATCTGCTTGTCAATGTTTTTATCTGAATAATCACTAAATGCTTATAGGATTTCGTGAATGAAATAAATTAAGCTTGAATTGGACTGCTTTACATGATATTATTTATGTGAATATTATTTACTATAGGAGATGATATAATGGATGAATTGACTTTAGGGCAAAAAATAAGGCAGGCAAGATTAGAATTAAGATTAACTCAAGAGGAGGTTGCCGGGGATTTTATTACTAGAAATATGCTTAGTAAAATTGAACATGATGTAACCACCCCCTCTCTTAAAACCATCCAGCATCTTGCTAGAAGATTAAATAAACCAATTTCATACTTCTTAAATAATGAATATGATAAAACACAAACAATTGATAGAAGTTCTAAATCTTTTTTTGAACATGCTTCTTTTTTGACTAAAAATAACGAATATAAAAAATGCATTAGCTATATAAATCAAATATTAGAGTCAATTGAAAAAGATCAACAAAATCTATATCACGGAAGATTATTATATGTTTTAGCTAAGTGCAAAATAAGAGTTGGTGATTATAATTCAGTAGATGAAATTCTTGATAATGCTATTGAAATTCTAAAAACTAATAATGATTATTACTATTTGTCAGATACTTATTTCTATAAATCTAATGTTTTTTTCAATAATAATAAATTTGAAAAAGCTGAAATCTATTCTAAAAAGGCTATTGAAGAACTTAGAAAATCATATATTGATGATATATTATTAGAAATAAAACTATTCTTCTCTTTAGGATTTGCATTGTATAAACAAAATAAATATGAAGAATCTATTATAAATTTAAATTATGCCATAGAACTATCAAAGGAATATAAAACCTTTAATAATTTTGGAGAGTCCTATATGCTTTTGGGTATTATGTATAAAAAAATAAATGAAATGAATAAGGCAATTGATTATACTGAAAAAGCTATTGCTATTTTTCATGCTTTAGGTGATAATCATTCAGAAGCAGCATGCAAAAAAAATATTGGTAACTATTATTTAGTTATCAGCGATTTTCAAAATGCTGAAAAATATTTAAAGGAAGCTTTAAAATATTTTGACGCAAATGAAAATCATAAGATAGCACACACCATTAGATCTGATATACAAGAATTACTTGTAAAAAAAGAAGATTATGAAAAGGCCATTGAATATGTAAACGAAATAGACATAAATATAATCAATATAATAGATCGAGCAAGAATATATATGAATTTGGGAAATGCTTATGCAGGTGTTGAGGATTATAATTTAGCTAAGGATAATCTTAAGAAAGCAGAGGAATTATTAGAAGATAGTAATCGTTATGATGTGCTTTATCTTATCTATGATTCATATTCCCATATATATTCATTACTTAAAGATTATGAAAAAGCATATAGATATTCTGAAAAATCTAAAGAATTTCTTAAGCTTTCTTTTAGTGATAAACAAGTGGTTGAAAAATAAAAATGGTGATATATAATAAGAATACATTGTACTATCAAAGGAGGATTTTATGCAAAATTTTTTAATGTTTTTTACCACTTTTTTTATACAGCTAATTATTGCAGTAGAAATGAATTTAGTTGCACCCTTAGCACCTTATTTATCTGATTATTTTGGGATTAATCCTAGTTCGGTGATTTTTTTTAATATAGGCTTTTCCATGGTAGGTCTATTGGTGCCAATACTTGGGGCTTTTGCAGATAAGTATGGGAAGAAAAAAAGCATTATGATTTCCCTATTATTTTTTATAATTGGAACCATTATCTCAGGATTGGCTAAAATCCCTATAGTATTTGCTCTAGGTAGAATATTTATTGGCATTGGATATTTTGCATTAAGTGGTATAAATTTTAGTTATCTTAGTGAATTTATTCCCTATGAATCTAGGGGAAAGGCCTCTGGAATATTAAGACTAGCCTTTGGTATTGCCATATTAGGTAGTCCTATATATGCAACTAGCTTAATTACAAAATACGATAATTTACTTAGCATTTATTTGCCCCTTACAATTATAGGTATTATAACTTTAGTATTAATGGCAATACTGCCAGAAACAGAAAAAAATCCAGAAATTAAAGTGGAAACTAAAGAATTAATTTCAGTGATTAAAAAGCCTACTAATTTTAAAGCTCTATTAATTGCTTTTTTGTTTCTAGCTGCACCAATTTTTCTAATGAACTTTTTAGGGATTTATCTTTCTAGTATTTTTAATATAGGTCAATTAAAGATAGGCTATATTTATACCATAGTAGCACTTGGAACCATGTTTGGGATAATTTTTGCTGGATTATTTATTGACAAAATAGGAAAGGAAAAATTGGCTAAAATATCTTATACTTTAGTTTTTATAAGTCTAATAGCCCTTTTTATATCAAAAAATCTATATTTTATAATAATTTCTTTAGGTCTAATGACTTTTGGTTTAGATTCTGGCTGGACAGCTGTAAACGGCAAGTACTTTTCCTTAAATTTCGGAAAATAATTTTCCCGAACA
>DAIMNI010000062.1:0-13223 GCA_036720245.1 Tissierellia bacterium
ACCCCCGGCACACGGATTAGAAGTCCGTTGCTCTATCCTACTGAGCTATAGGTGCATATATTGCCAATCCCTATGGGGCACTTCTAATTTATGTCCCAATAGACATAAGTCTTATGGAGCGGGTGAAGGGAATCGAACCCTCGCAGCTGGCTTGGGAAGCCAGTGCTCTACCACTGAGCTACACCCGCAGTAATCCTCCTAGTTTCTTGCTGACAATATAAGATTATAGCAGCTTATTTTATTAATGTCAATAGTTTTTTATTTAATCTCTATAATTTTACCAGATATTTTTTCTCCTATTTCTATTAGGCCAAAAGTTTTCTTTCCCCTATAGCCTCTAGGGAAAGTTGGACTACCTGGATTCATTACTGTTACACCAGATTCCTCAAAAAATAATGGCACATGGGTATGTCCAAATAAAGCTAAATCTGCATTTAATTCCATTGCCTTAGAAATAATATTGTCCTCTCCATATCGCACATTATATCTATGACCATGGGTTATAAATATTTTTTTATTCTCTATTGTAATAATTTCATCTTCGTTAAATCCAGGATGAAAATAATCTCCATTGCCTTTTACGATAATAGTCCTAACCCCAATAGATTCTTCTAATTTTATCCCATCTTCTACATAATCCCCTAAATGTATAATTAAATCCGGTTTATCCATATTATTTATTTTATTTATTATGCCCCTAGTACTGCCATGGGTATCACTTATTACAAATATCTTCATTTGCATCATCCTCTAGTATATTGTTTATCTCTAATTTTAATTTTTCTAATGCTCTACTTCTATGACTAATTTTATTTTTTAAATCTAAACCTAATTCACCAAAACTTTTATCATAGCCTTCTGGGATAAATAGTGGATCATAGCCAAATCCCATATTTCCACTTGGCTTCAATGAAATTATCCCATTACATCTACCACTAACTGTTCTAATACTTTTATCTTCCAATACAATAGCTATTACAGTTTCAAAATATGCCTGCCTTTTGTCTAATGGAACCCCATCTAATTCTTTTAATAATCTTTCGTTGTTTCCATTATAATCATGGTCTCCCCCACCATAATTGGCAGAATGAACTCCTGGTGCCCCATTTAAATAATCCACAAATAAACCTGTATCATCTGCAATAACTATACCATCTACTTTTTCTGCTAGGGCTTTGGCCTTGATTATTGCATTTTCTTCTAGGGTATTTCCTGTCTCTTTTATTTCAAAATCTTCTAAACCTAAATCCTTTTTAGTTTTTATATCTATTTCCAAATCCCTAAATATATTTTTTATTTCCACCATTTTATCGGGATTTCCTGTAGATAGTATTATTTGTCCTTTTCTCATAGTATATCACCTGCTAATCTTTTATATTTTATTCTAACAGATTTTCATCCTTTTTTCTATATTTTAAACTGAGTTTAGAAAAAAAACTGCGACAGCGGGGACGGTTCTCGCTGTCGCAAGTTTTAATATTCATTGGCAAAGGCTGGAATTGTCATATTATATATATCTATACCTAATTCTGCTAAGCTTTTCCCATCTATAAGCAATTCAACCTTTTCTATTTCTCCAAATTCCGATAAAGTTAATCCTATATTTTTCATCATACTGCTGTATACTTGGCTATCCTTTGATGGTTCCCCATAGTCAAAGGATATATCTACATATGCTATTCCATCCTTTATATCTATCCCATGAAAACTCGTTCCATCGGGAATATTAGACTCTAAACCCAAATCCCCTGATGGGCCATCAAATAAGGTTTCCATTGCAGTATATATATTAGGTACTGGTGCTAATGTAGGTATGGTTACGGGAACAAAGTATTCGTAGTCCTCTTC
Organism: Tissierellia bacterium; assembly: GCA_036720245.1. Taxonomy (GTDB): domain Bacteria; phylum Bacillota; class Clostridia; order Tissierellales; family Tepidimicrobiaceae; genus JAAZMA01. The sequence continues at coordinate 1,849 of DAIMNI010000062.1, forward strand.
AAAATGATTCCCCTTATAATAAACTACTGTTTTAGAATTAAAATCATTTACATCTCCTACTAGATTTATATTTTCTCTTTTAAAAGGGGTGGAACTATCAGCATTGAATTTGAAACTAGCCATTCCCCCATTTATTAGAAACTCTACTTCATTAATAGCCTGAAATTCAGTTAAGGTATATACTATTCCCTTTATTAAATTCTCTTCTTCTTTTTCTGTTTCATAATTCATTATTTCATCTGTAAAATCCACCTTGCAAATTCCCGTTTCTTCATTGACAGCCATTCCTCTTATTTCAGTTCCTGCTGGTATTATAGGGCTTAGGCCAGTATACTTTAAGCTTTCCCTTAATTCTGCTGTATCAATCATATTATTTAAAGCAGATTTAGCAATTCCCTCTTCCCATGGAATTTTTCTCATTAGTGGGACTAATAATCCTTGTTTATCTCTAAAATATAATACGGTTTTCCTCATGCCATCATCCTCAGTTATCTCAAAATCATAATCATCGGAGCGTATTATTTCCATTTCATCTTCTTTAGAAAATAGTTTTTTAAAGCCATCTTTTTTTCTGCAGCCAATGACACTTATGCCCATTATTATTATCAAAACCCACAATAATATTTTTCTATTGTCCATCCTTAAACCTCCCCATGTTTTTATTACATTATATTAATGGAAAAGTTAGACTATGATTATTTTATTGGTCAAGGCATAAAAATAAGACGACCATTTAGCCAGTCGTCCTACTTTTTAATATATTTCAAAATATCTTTCAATCCCTTTTATAATAGATTCTACCATTAGATTTTGGTATTCTTCAGTTTGCAACAATTCCCTTTCTTCTGGGTTAGTTAAAAAACCTGTTTCTATTAGTAAAGCAGCCATATTTGCATCCCTTATTACAATAGTTTTATCCCTAGGTAACAGGCCTTTATTTTGTGCACCAGTTCCCCTAGTGATTTCTTCCATCATTATAGTGGCCAAATCTAAAGTTTCTTCTTTTTTTACATTAGCCTTATCTTTAGAATAATATAATATTTGTATACCACTTATTTCGCTATTATTCTCAATGGAATTAGAGTGGATACTAATATACAAATCTGCATCTATTTCATTGGCAAGCTTTGCCCTATCAGAATTTGCAGGATAAGTATCTTCATCTCTAGTCATTACAGTAGTATAACCTTTTTCCTGTAAAGCCTCATTTAGTTTTAAGGATATACCTAAATTTATATCCTTTTCATTAACACCGTCTTTAACAGCTCCTGGGTCCTTTCCTCCATGACCAGGGTCAATTACTATGACTCTATCATTGGGATTAATATTACTGTCTCTTTTTAGAGATAGACTTATTTCATCATCTCTTGTTCTGGATAATATAGTATATTCAGCACTTCTTAGAAAGTTTATAGTAATATAGGCTTCATTTCCTATTTCTTCAATTGAAATATCTTTAATCAATCCATCGTTTATCTTTACTGTGTCTTCAATTAAATCTATATTTTCAACTGGTAGACTAATAGTCATATCTTTCAAATATTCATCATATTGTACATTATAATCTGTAATCTTATTAGCATTAATAGATACTATTCGATTAGGACCTTCCATGGAATAATTTAGTATTTCCCAAATATTATCCTCTGGAGTAATAATTAATTTGTCCCCATCTTTGTCTATTTTTACCTCTGGACTATTTACCCCATCTTTAATATCTAATACTATACGAACGATCTTGTCATTTGGATTATAATTATTATCTGGGCTAAATTGAGATACTCTAACCCTTTTTATAAAGCCTAATTCGTAATCGTATTCAAAATATGTCCCATTTTCTAGTAATGAATCCTTTATATCTATTATTATTCTATCTGGATTATCTAATCTCATAGTGTTAATAGATATATTTTCTGTATTATATACTACTATGGATTCCCCGCCATTTACCCATTCTTTTTGAACATCTTCTACTCTATTTAAATGGGATAAGTCCTCCTCTGGTTCTGGCTCAATTTCTTCTGGCATCTCTTTTGTAGAGGTATTTATGTAAGGCATTCCCTTTGACTCGTCATACCCAACCTCATAGCCTAAAGTTTCTGATACCATTCTAAAAGGAATCATAGTACTGGCATATTTTTGATTATTTGGAAATGTAACTAGTTTTGGGGCAAATTTTTTATCTATTTGCTCTTTATCCCCATTTACATAAATTACATCACTATCAATGGGCATTTTTATTTCTTTTCCATCCTGAGATATTATAGCCGTTTTAGTTTTTTGATCCCAATCTACCTTTGCACCATAGTTTTCCACAAATCTTATATGAACAAATGTAGTATCCCCATTAATATAACTAGGTGCATCAGCCTTCATAGCTTGTCCATCTACTAATACTGGTGTTTCCCTTACTTCAAAATTGTTACCATTTATTTTTACCATCATACTACTAGATTTTGCTGCAAATCCTGGTGAGGCAATAAAAACAATGGCTAACAAAAAGGATAGCAAAAATTTCCACCTTTTCATGAAATCCCCCTTTCTACATATACTAGTATAATTTTAACTCTCTTAATCTATTTATATCACTTACCCCAATATTATGTCAATGAAATAGAATTTTTGTAATGATAATGTAATATTTCCTCTAAAATTGCAAGGCTTTATACAATTCATCACTTCCAGGGGATGGTATATTTTCTACTACCTCATTTTTCTCTATAAATACGCCCTTTTCAATTACCTCTCCAATAACAGTTATATTTATATTTTCCTTTGCTAATTTCCTTTGCATTTCAGGTATTTTATCTTCCTTTGCAATCACTAGCATAGAGCCACTAGATATTAATTTATAAGGGTCTATATTTAATATGGAGGAAATTTTTCGAGTAACTTCTTTCATTGGAATTAGTTCTTCATAAACTTTTATTCCCTTATTTGTAGCTATAGCACTTTCCCATACTGCCCCTAATATACCTCCTTCAGTTATATCATGCATATAATTTACACCAATTTTTCCAAGTATAGTCCCTTCTTTTACTGCAGAAACTAATTTGCCCATATTTTGGGCCTCTATTATTTCATCTTTTGAAATTTTCCCTTCTAGATAATCTTCCAATTCCTTGGCAATAATGGAAGTACCTTCTATTGCTGCATATTTTGTAATTAAAACCTTATCTCCTACACTAATCTCATTTATGTCTAATATATTTTCTTTCCTTTGTTTTCCCACTACAGTAGTTGATATTACTACTCTATTTACTGCATCAGTAATCTCCGTATGTCCACCCATTATTTCTATATTTAATTCCTTTGAAGCAATACCTGCTTCCTTCATAATTGTTTCTATATCTTCTTCCGTAGTATTAGGTGGTGCTAATATAGTTAATAAGGCACCTATAGGTTCTGCACCAGAACTAGCTACATCATTGCAAGAGATATATATGGCAAGTTTTCCAATATCTTTGATTGCACCTGTAATTGGATCTGTAGACATTATACAGACCTCTTCTCCAAAATCTATTATGGCATTGTCTTCCCCTATGCCAGAGCCTACTAAGATTTCTTTTCTTTTATTTTTTATATTATCAAATACTATTTTTTCCAATACTTCATTTGGTAATTTTCCTATTTCCATTATACAGCCTCCCTTTATTTCTACTAGATACATTATAACAGAAATAAAAGAGTTTTAATACACTAGGGGTACACTTTTATATTCACCTATAATTTATTCTTCTTCGAGTTTCCTTTTCACCATTTTATTTACCATTTGAGGATTGGCTTTTCCCTTTGTAGCCTTCATTACTTGCCCTACTAAAAATCCTAAAGCCCTGTCTTTTCCATTTTTATAATCTATAATAGATTGTGGGTTTTCAGACAATACTTTAGCTGTAATTTCTTCCAGTTCGCCTGCATCAGATATTTGAATTAATCCCTTTTCCTTAACTATTGTTTCTGGAGTTTTTCCTGTTTCAAACATATCTCTTAGAACCTTTTTCCCGATATTATTGCTAATTTTGCCTCCATTAACTAATTTAATTAAATCTGCTAACTCACTTGGGCCAAATTTTAAATCTTTTATCCCCATTCCAGCATCATTTAATCTTCTTAGCACATCTCCCATAAGCCAATTACTTACTTGATTGGCATCTATTGAATATTTTACTGTTTTCTCAAAGAAATCTGCCAGTTCCCTAGACTGAGTTAGTACTTCTGCATCATATTTAGGAATATTATATTCTTTAATAAGCCTTTTCTTTTTATTATGGGGTAATTCTGGTAAATTATTTTTAATTTCTTCTATCCATTCCTCTTCTATAACGATTGGAAGAAAATCTCCGTCTACTGCATATTTAAAATCAGCAGCCTCTCCTTTTCCCCTCATAACTATAGTTTTGTTTTCTACTTCATCCCATCTTCTAGTTTCCTTAACAGTGTTTTTGCCCCCTAAAAGCAGTTTTCTATGTCTTTCTTCTTCATATTCCATAGCCTTAACTGCTGATCTAAAGGAGTTTAAATTTTTAAGTTCAGTAATATTGGTTTTCTCACCAGTTTCTGTATCTACTACATTTATATTTACATCACATCTTAGGGAGCCTTCTTCCATTTTGCAATCTGAAACCTCAATATACTCTAAAGTGGATTTTAGATTTTCTAAAAATAATCTTGCCTCTTCTGGAGTATTCATATCTGGTTCTGTAACAATCTCTATTAGAGGTACTCCTGCCCTATTATAATCCAATAGAGAATCTCCCTCTTCTGTATGAATAGATTTTCCCGTATCTTCCTCTATATGAATTCTAATTAATCTAATGACCTTAGGTCCTTCTTCTAATTCTAATTCAATATATCCACCAGAGCATAAAGGCTCTTCATCTTGAGATATTTGATAGCCTTTAACTAAATCGGGATAAAAGTAATTTTTCCTATCCATTTTAGTATTATTGGCTATTTTAGAATTAAAAGCAATCCCTGCTTTTATGCCATATTCTAACACTTTTTTATTAAGTACAGGCATGGCTCCTGGAAGTCCTAAACATACTGGACAAGTATGAGTATTTACATCACCACCAAATTCATTGGTACAGGAACAAAATATTTTAGTATTAGTCATTAATTCTACGTGGATTTCTAAGCCAATTATAGTCTTATATTTCATAGTCTTCACCTCCAAAACTTAAACCCTTTTCAAAGGCTAATGCTGCATTTAATAACCTTAATTCTTCAAATTTATCTCCAATTAATTGAATTCCTATAGGAAAACCTGATACAAAACCTGCTGGAATTGATATTGCTGGTAATCCACAAAGACTTGCTGGAGTTGTAAATATACTATTAAAATTATTTTCACCTAATTTAGGAGCTAATACCTGTGATGTAGGAGATAACACAATATCATATTTTTCATAGACCTTTTTAAAATCCTCTATAATAAGAGTCCTTAATTTTAATGCTCTATCATAATATTTCTCTCTATTTCCCTTCATTAAATAATAATTACCCGCTAAAATTCTTTTCTTTACCTCCCAACCAAAGGCCTCTCCTCTAGTGTTTTTATATAATTCATCTAAAGTATTGTGTTTTTCTGTTCTATGACCATATCTAATCCCATCAAATCTAGATAGATTAGAACTAGCTTCCACATTAGATATAATATTATAAGTAGCCAAAGCATATTTAATATGAGGCATAGATATTTCTTCTATATCAGCCCCAAGTTTTTCATAGATTTTAATTGAATTTTGAATTATATCTTTTATTTCCCTATCCATTTCCATATTAAATAGTTCAATTGGTATGGCTATTTTTAATCCCTTAATATTTCCATTTAGCTGTTCTAATAGATTTATATTTTCTTTATTAATTGAAGTGGAATCCTTCTTATCATAGCCAATTATAGTTTCCAATAATAGGGTAGTATCCGCTACATTTCTTCCAATTACACCTATTTGGTCTAAAGAATTTGCAAAAGCTACTAATCCATATCTAGAAACTAATCCATAGGTAGGTCTAATTCCTACTACGCCACAAAAACTTGCAGGCTGTCTAATAGAACCACCTGTATCAGAGCCTAAAGCTAAAGGCAATTCATAAGCGGCAACCCCAGCTGCTGAACCTCCACTAGAACCCCCTGCAGATGAACCCATGGCAAATTCGTCCATATTATTTTTCCCTATAATAATCCCATCAGCATTTTTAATCTTTTCAATAACTGTAGCATCATAAGGTGGTATAAAGTTTTTTAACATTTTAGAGCCACAAGTGGTTTTTATATCTTTTGTAACAATATTGTCCTTAATCCCCATGGGAATTCCAGCTAAGGGGCCTAATTTTTCCCCATTTTTTATCTTTTTATCTATTTTTTCTGCCTTGTCTAAAGCTTCTTCTTTAGCAATAGTAATAAAGGCATTTATATCCTTTTCCTTTTTTTCTATTATTTCTAAATGAGCCTCTACTATTTCTCTACTTGAAATTTCCCTTGAAATTAATTTTTCTCTCATTTCTATAGCTGTTAATTTAGTAATATCCAAATTTTTCACCTCTTTAATCCAATACATTTGGTAATTTAAAGTATCCATATTTTTCATCTGGTGCATTTTTTATTACTTCTTCCAGTGGAAGAGATTCCCCCACTATATCCTCCCTTAGGAGATTTTTATTGTTATTAATAAAATAAGTTGGTTCTACATTTTCTAAATCTACCTCTTCTATTATCTTTAGATACTCCAAGGTTTCTGCAAATTCCTTAGAAAACTTTTCTACTTCTTTTTCATTTAATCCTATTTTTGAAAGTTCCATTATGTGATACAAATCAAATCCTCCTTTCAATAACTTTCATTTAGGGGGACAGTCCCCCAAAGTGTAAGTTATTTTATCTTCATCTATTATTTCTATCCCCAATTCCACTGCTTTATTATACTTTGAACCAGGGTTTTCCCCTACTATTACATAGTCGGTGTTTTTACTTACAGAGGATGCTACTTTTCCTCCCATATTTTCTATTATATCTTTTAATTCTTTACGGGTAAAGGCTTCAATAGTTCCTGTAATTACTACAGTTTTTCCTGTAAATATAGATTCTTCTGCTATATTTCCCTCATAATGGGGATTAACCCCTTCTGATAATAATTTTTCTATGCCTTTCACTATATGTTCATCATGGAAAAATTCTACTATACTTTCTGCAATTTTAGGCCCTATATCTGGTATGGTCATAAGTTCCTCATATTGTGCATTTCTAATGGCATCTAAGGATTTAAAATGTTCAGCTAAATCTCCTGCTGTCCTTAGTCCTACATTAGGTATACCTAGGGCATATATAAATCTTGTTAAGCTAGTATCCTTACTTTGTTCTATGGCATTAAGTAGATTGTTGGTCTTCTTCTCTTTAAAACCTTCTAATTTTATTAAATCCTCATATTTTATTTCATAAATATCTGCAACATCCATTAAATCTAATTCTTCAAATAGTTTTTCTGCTGTTTTTTCACTTAAACCTTCTATATTCATAGCATCACGAGAGGAGAAATGAACTATTCTAGAAACCAATTGAGGTTTGCAATTTAATGAATTTGGGCAAAATATATGGACTCCATCTTGAATTAATTCAGTATCACATGCTGGACAATGGGTGGGTTTTTTAATTTCTTCTGTTTCTTCATCTGTATCAACTACCCCCATTATCTCAGGAATTACCTCATTAGATCTACGAATCAACACTCTAGAATTTAATCTAACCTTTTTTCTTTCTATATCATCATAATTATTTAAAGTGGCACGTCTAACAGTGGCACCTGCAATTTCCACAGCTTCTAATATGGCACTAGGAGTTACTTTCCCAGTTCTACCTACATTCCACTGTACCCCTAATAGCTTTGTTGTAGTTTCCTCTGCCTCAAATTTATAGGCTATAGCCCAGCGGGGGAATTTCATAGTATAGCCTAGGGCTTCCCTAGTTCTCATATGATTTATTTTGATTACAGCTCCATCTGTCAATATATCTTTATTATGCCTTTCCACATCTATTTTTTCTATTTCCTCTATGGCTTCTTCAATGGAATCACATTTAGCAGCATAATTATAAACTGGAAGTCTATTTTCTTTTAGGAATTCTAGCATTTCTAAATGGGTTTCAAATTCTTTTCCTTCTATATATCCTATATTATAGAAATAGGCCACTAGATGCCTTTTTGCTGTAACTTTAGGGTCTAAATTTCTTAAGGCCCCTGCTGCAGCATTTCTAGCATTTTTTAAGGGTTCTTCTGCTACTTCATTGTATCTTTCTAAGGCTGAAAGGGGCATTAAACCTTCACCTTGGATTTCCATAGTATCTTTATAATTAATTTTTAAGGGTAGAGTTTTAATAGTTTTAATCTGCGGAAGTATGGCTTCTCCTATGATACCATTTCCCCTAGTAGCCCCTTGGACTAATTCTCCATTTGTATAGGTCAAATTTATAGTAAGTCCATCAAATTTGTATTCTACTATATATTCTGGTGGGGGCAATTGTTCTCCATGATTATTATTGTATTCTTCGATTAGCCTTCTTACCCTATTGTCCCAATTTCTTAGTTCCCCATAATTTTGGCTTTTACCTAAACTCCAAAGTTCACCTAAATGGGTATGCTTTTGAAACTTATCTAGTATTTCTCCCCCAACCCTTTGAGTAGGTGAATAGGAGTGAACTATCCCAGTTTCCTTTTCTAGTCTTACTAGCTCATCATATATTCTGTCATATTCTTTATCGCTTAATTTAGGTTCGTCTAATGTATAATAATGATAATTTAAATCATCTATAATCTCTATTAACTCTTCTATTCGCTTTAATTTATCCATAAAATCACCTCACAATCTCTATAGGAGCCATAGATACTAAAAGTCTCTTAAGTCCTATATTATCATCAAAAGCTATGGTAATTTCCTGTTCCCCATCATCCCTGTCTTTTATCATAACTACCATACCTATGCCCCATTTACTATGTTTTACCTTTGTACCTGCTTTTATATCCCCTTTTTCTACATTGTTCTTTATTTTAGGGGTTTCTCTTCTCTCCCTATAATCCTTTATTTCAATTAGTTTTGATTTATGGTTTTCTTCATTTACTCTAATAGATTGGGTTTTCCCCTTGTCCCTATTGATGGAAATTAAATCCTCTGGCATTTCATCTATAAATCTAGAAGGAAGGCAATAATTTACACTTCCATAAATAGTCCTTACCTTGGCATAGGTAATAAATAAAAGTTTTTCTGCCCTAGTTATGGCCACATAACAGAGCCTTCTTTCTTCTTCTAATTCTGCCTCGCTTTCCAATGCCCTAGATATAGGGAATAGACCTTCTTCCATGCCTACCATAAATACTATAGGAAATTCCAATCCTTTGGCAGAGTGAACTGTTAGCATAGTAACAGAATTATCCACATCTTGAGTTTTATCCACATCTGATAATAAGGATATTCCAGAAAGAAAATCCTCCAAGTTTCCACCAGGATTATTTACATCGAAATCCACTGCAACAGATAAAAATTCGTTAATATTTTCTAAACGAGTTTTGGATTCTATGGTGTCTTCTTTTTCTAATTCATGGACATAGCCAGATTCTAATAAAACCAATTCGATAAATTCCCTTATTTCCATATTGTATACCCTATCCATAAATTTATTTATCATATCGGAAAATTCCTTTAGACTATTTTTAGCTCGCCCACTTAATCCTTCGATATTTTCTACTTGATTAATTGCATCATAGATACTAATATCCATTCTATTTGCATAATTTTCTACCTTTTCTATACTTACATTACCTATGCCTCGTCTTGGAACATTTATTATTCTTTTAATGGAAATATCGTCTACAGGATTTTGAATTACCCTTAAATAAGCAACTATATCTTTGATTTCTCGTCTATCATAGAATTTTAGTCCACCTACTAATTTATAGGGAAAATTTTTTCTCATAAATATTTCCTCAAAATTTCTAGACTGAGCATTAGTCCTATAGAGAATAGCAAAATCAGAATAATCATAGCCTTCACCTTTTAATTCTTCTATTTTATTTGCCACAAAATAGGCTTCTTCTTGAGAATCCACCACATTTTCTACTATTACCTGCTCTCCAGTATCATTAGCTGTCCAAAGTTTCTTATTTTTCCTTTCCCTATTGTTTTTGATTACATGATTGGCTACGTCTAGGATGTTTTGAGTGGAGCGGTAGTTTTGTTCAAGCTTGATTATTTTCGTATTTGGGAAGTCTCTTTCGAAATTTAATATATTAGATATATCTGCCCCTCTCCATCCGTATATTGATTGATCATCATCTCCCACTACGCATAAATTCTTATGTCTCTGAGATAATAACCGTACTAATTCATACTGGATCTTATTTGTATCTTGAAACTCATCTACAAATACATATTGGAATTTCTTTTGATAATAATCTAATGTATCAGGGTCTGTCCTAAATAATTCTACAGTTTTAAGAATTAAATCATCAAAGTCTAGTGCATTGTTTTCTTTTAACTTTTTTTGATATAAGGCATATAATTCTCCTACATTTCTATTATAAAGGCTACTATAGTTTTCCTTTATATAGGCATCTGGTTCTATCATCTTATCTTTTAGTGAACTTATAGTATTTATAATTACCCTTTCCTTATAAATATCCTTGTCCAAATCCATTTCCTTTATACATTCTTTCATAAGGGTAATTTGATCATCCCTATCATATATAGAAAAAGATTTGCCATAGCCAATTTTGTCTATATTATATCGAAGTATACGAACACAAATAGAGTGAAATGTACCCATCCACATATAATCTGTATTTCCGTCTAGTAAATATTCTACTCTTTCTTTCATTTCATTGGCAGCTTTATTAGTAAAAGTTATTGCCAAGATATTTCCCGGGAAAATCCCCTTTTCGTCTATTAAATATGCAATTCTATGGGTTAAAACTCTAGTCTTACCACTACCTGCCCCTGCTAAAATCAATAAAGGCCCTTCTGTATATAGTACAGCCTCTTTTTGTCTATCATTTAAACCACTTATATAGTCCATATTTTCACCATCCACTTAAACATTTGTTTCCTTTTTATTATATAATAATGGGGGAGATTTCTCAATGAAAAAACCTAGTATTAAACTGTGAATACCATATTATCTTTTCTAATTTAAAGATTCTTATATCATGAATTTTAGTTTGGGATAATAATCCTTGTCTCATCAATAGCCTCTAAATCCTTGCAACCAGTCAATATCATAGCCTGATATAATTCTTTCTTCATATTGTCAAGGATTAGTGATACTCCTTCCTCATAACCACCAAATGCACCTATGATTACAGGTCTACCTATTAGTACTCCATCAGCTCCTAAGG
>DAIMNI010000063.1:0-8913 GCA_036720245.1 Tissierellia bacterium
GCATTTATCGACCAAATGGCTTCTTTAATCGAAACGGATGCAGAAGGTTTAAACAAATTAGCGGCAAATCATAAGGATGTATATTCTATTGCATCTAGGTGCGGAGTATTTGCCAAAACTGATATTCAGGCATTAATAAATCAGGGGGTATCTAAAGAAGATATAGCAGTTTCTGTATTTCAATCAGTAGTAAATCAGACTATATCTAATTTAGCCTGTGGTAGGCCTATAAAAGGAAATGTAGCCTTTTTAGGAGGGCCTTTACACTTTTTACCTGAATTAAGAGAAAGGTATGTAGAAACATTGGGGCTAGCTGAGGATGAAATAATATTTCCAAAGGACTCTCAATTATTTGTAGCTATAGGTGCTGCAGTTGCTTCAATAGAAGAAAAAACAATTAGTTTTGAAGAACTAAAGAATAGGGCGTTAAATTCTAAAACATCTATTGAATCGGAAATTAGAAATATAAGGCCTTTATTTAGGGACGAAGAAGAATTAGAAAAATTTAGAAGAGACCATATAACTCACAAAATGAATTATAAAGATATAAGTACCCATAAGGGAAAATCATTTCTTGGAATTGATGCGGGTTCTACTACTACTAAGGCCGTACTTATAGATGAGGATAATAATATTCTTTATTCTTATTATGGCAATAATAAAGGTAAACCGCTAGAATTGGCAGTAGAAATTTTAAAAGAAATATATAAAAAGCTTCCTAGTGGGGAAAAGATCACTTATTCAACTGTAACAGGCTATGGGGAAGAATTTATTCAAGCTGCATTAAATATTGATATGGGAGAAGTAGAAACTATGGCCCATTATAAGGCAGCACATTTTTTCCAACCAGATGTAGATTTCATTCTAGATATTGGTGGCCAGGATATGAAATGTATGAAAATAAAAGATGGAGTAATAGATAGTATACTTCTAAATGAAGCCTGCTCTTCAGGCTGTGGTTCCTTTTTAGAAACCTTCGCCCACTCATTAAATATGTCTGTAGAGGACTTTTTAAATGAGGGACTATTAGCAGAAAACCCTGTAGACTTGGGTTCTCGTTGTACAGTATTTATGAATTCTAAAGTAAAACAGGCACAAAAGGAAGGGGCTACTATAGGGGATATTGCAGCAGGATTATCCTATTCTGTAATAAGAAATGCTATACAAAAGGTAATAAAGGTAAGAGACCCAAAGACTTTAGGAGAAAATATAGTAGTCCAAGGTGGTACTTTTTATGGGGATGCTATTGTAAGATCCTTTGAGTTATTATCAGAAAGGGAAGTAGTTAGACCTGATATTCCTGGGCTAATGGGTGCATTAGGTGCAGCTTTAATAGCCAAAGAAAAATATGATGGAAAGGAATCCAATATAATAGAAAAAGAAGCATTAGATGGTTTTAGCTATAAAACTAAAACAGCCAATTGTGGTAGATGTGGAAACAATTGTCTACTTACTATAAACTTATTTTCCGATGGGGGTAGATATATTACGGGAAATAGATGTGAAAAAGGTGCTGGAATTAAGAAAAGCAAGAAAAATATTCCAAACTTGTTTGAATATAAATATAAAAGAGTTTTTGATTATGAATCATTATCAGAAGAGGAAGCAAGTCGGGGAGCAGTGGGTATACCTAGAGTTTTAAATATGTATGAAAATTATCCTTTTTGGCATACATTTTTTACAGATTTGGGCTTTAGAGTAGTATTGTCTAGAGAATCCACTAGGGAAGTTTATGAAAAGGGTATAGCTTCCATACCTAGCGAAACTGCCTGCTACCCAGCTAAAATATCTCATGGGCATATTATGGATTTAATTGAAAAGGGTATAGATTTTATTTTCTACCCTGCTGTATTTTATGAGCATAAAGAAGATGAAAATGCAGATAATCATGTAAACTGCCCTGTAGTAATTGGATATTCTGAATTAATTAAGCATAATGTAGATGAAATAATGCATGGGGATATATTATTTTTAAATCCCTTTATATCCCTTGACGATAAAAAAGGGTTAGAAAAAAGACTTGGAGATGAATTAAAGGATTTTAAAATTCCTAGACGAGAAATAAAAAAGGCTACAGACAAGGCTTGGGAGGAATTAAGAAATTATAAGAGGGATATAGAGAAAAAGGGAGAAGAAACCTTAAAAATAATAGAAGAAGAAGGAATTCATGGTATAGTATTAGCTGGTAGGCCATATCATATAGACCCTGAAATAAATCATGGTATTCCAGAATTAATTACTTCTTTAGGAATGGCAGTTTTAACAGAGGATTCCATAGCCCATTTAGACACACCAGCAAGGCCTTTAAGGGTACTAGATCAATGGGTATATCACTCTAGATTATATAGGGCTGCTTCCTTTGTGGCTACTCAAGACAATTTAGATTTAATACAACTAAATTCTTTTGGCTGTGGATTAGATGCAGTTACAACGGATCAGGTGGAAGAAATCCTCCATGGATATGGGAAAATATATACAGTTCTTAAAATAGATGAAATTAGTAATTTAGGAGCTGCAAAAATTAGGGTAAGATCCCTAGATGCAGCACTAAAGGAAAGGAAGAAAAGGGGCTTTGAAGTAGAAAAGAAGAGCTATAAAGGAATTGAAAAAATATCATTTACTAAGGAAATGAGGGAAAATCACACTATATTAGCGCCTCAAATGGCTCCTACACATTTTTATCTATTGGAGGCAGCATTAAATACCTGTGGCTATAATTTGGAGTTCTTGCCAGCTTATGATCCAAAGGCCATAGATGAAGGTTTAAAATATGTAAATAATGATGCTTGTTTTCCATCTATTATTACAGTAGGTCAATATATAGTGGCATTAAAATCTGGTAAATATGATTTAGACAATGTATCCTTGTTGATGAGCCAAACTGGTGGAGTATGTAGGGCTTCAAACTATATTGGGTTTATTAGAAAAGCCTTAAAGGATGCTGGATTTGGTAATGTACCTGTAATTGCAGTATCTGCCCAAGGTATAGAAACTAATCCAGGCTTTACCTATTCTTTGGATATGGCAAAGAAGTGTATGATGGCTGTAATATATGGAGATTTACTAAATAGAGTATTATATAGAGTAAGGCCTTATGAAAAAATCAAAGGCTCAGCAAATTTATTGGCAGAACATTGGATGAAAAAATGTATAGAGGCTGTAAAAGTTGGGGACAAGGACGAATATATAAGAAATATTCATCAAATAGTAAAAGATTTTGATGAATTAGAAATAGATGAAAGTTTAGTTAAACCTAGAGTGGGAATTGTAGGAGAAATCTTAGTAAAATATCATCCTATGGCTAATAATAATTTAGTAGATATTTTAGAAGAGGAAGGTGCAGAGGCTGTATCCTCAGATTTAACAGACTTTTTAATGTATTGTTGCCAGAATGCAGATTATAAATATAAATATTTATCTAAAAGTATATTCCCCAAAATAGGTGGAGATATTGCCATTAAATATATGGAACACTATCGAAAGCCTATGAGAGAGGCCTTAAGAAATTCTAAAAGATTTTATGAGCCTTCAACTGTGGAAGAGTTAGTAGCTGAAGCAGAGAAATTAGTATCTATAGGAAATCAATATGGAGAAGGTTGGCTTTTAACAGCAGAAATGTTAGAATTAATTCAACATGGTGCAGAAAATATAGTATGTACTCAACCTTTTGGCTGTTTACCTAATCATATTACAGGCAAAGGAGTAATAAAGGCCGTAAGGGATTTATACCCACAGGCCAATATAGTACCCATAGACTACGACCCAGGGGCTAGTGAAGTAAATCAATTAAATAGAATTAAATTAATGCTTTCTACAGCTCATGATAATGTAGAGAAAAGAAAAGAAAAACAGAAGAAATATGAGAAAGGCAAATCATTGAAAGCATAGGAGATATTTTGAGAATAAATAAAAGGAATGTCATTCTGAGCGCAGCGAAGGATCTCAGTTGGCAGAAAACTGAGATCCTTCACTACCTTGGTTTATTTCCATGGGTGTGCAGGGCCTATGTTCAGGATGACATTATTATTTTATTTCATAAACCTTTTTACCCATCTCAAGTTGCCTTTATAAGGAGGGTATCTTGTTTCTATATCTGGGCTAAGGCTTTTATCTGATATACTCTTATAATGGGTGAAGGTATCAAAACTATATTTTCCATGATAATGTCCCATTCCACTATTTCCAACTCCTCCAAAGGGCATATTAGAATTAGTTAAATGCATTATAGTATCATTAATACATCCACCACCAAAGGATATGCTATTTATTACCTTATCTATTATTTTCTCATTGGTAGAAAAAATATATAGAGCTAAGGGCTTAGGCCTTTTCTTTATTTCCTCTATTACTTCTACTATAGAATCATATTCTAATATTGGAATTATAGGGCCAAAAATTTCATCTTCCATGACTTTATCATTCCAATTAATATTATCCATTATAGTAGGAGATATATATAATTTTTCTAAATTACTATCTCCACCATAGATTATTTTATCTTCTTCCATTAAATCAATTAATCTATTAAAATGTTTTTCATTAATTATTCTTACATAGTCCTTATTATCTTCTATATTTTTCCCATAAAATTCTTCAATATATTTTATTAAATACTCAATAAATTCTTCTTTTACGTCTTTATGAACATACAAATAATCAGGGGCTACACAAGTTTGTCCAGCATTTAAAAATTTTCCCCAAATTATTCTTTTGGCAAATAATTCTAAATCCCCCTCTTTATCTATAATACAAGGGGATTTGCCCCCTAATTCTAAAGTAATAGGAGTTAAATTTTCAGCAGCTTTCTGCATAACCATTTTTCCTACGGCAGGGCTACCCGTATAAAATATATAGTCAAATTTTTCATCTAATACTTTTCTAGACTCTTTAGACTCTGCATTTAGCACATGAATAAATTCTTCAGGGAAATTTTCATTTATGATTTTCTCCATAATCTTACTAGTATGAATAGAGGAACTAGCTGGTTTAATTATGGCAGTATTTCCCGCTGCTATTGCTCCCACTAATGGAAATAATGTCAATTGAAATGGGTAGTTCCAAGGAGACATAATTAATACATTTCCATAGGGTTCTGGATATATATAGGATTTAGATTTAAAGTTAGTTATTGGAGTTTTTATCTTTTCTACCTTTGCCCAATTATGAATATTTTCTAGTGCATAGGAAATTTCACTTAATACCATTCCAATTTCAGTAGAATAGGATTCAAACTCAGATTTTCCTAAGTCTTCCTTTAATGCCACCATAATATCCTTTTCATTTTCATTTATAATTTCCTTTAATTTTTCTAGCTGTTTTTTTCTAAAATTAATATCCTTAGTAGAATTTAAATTAAAAAAATCCCTTTGTTTATCTAATATTAATTTTATATAATTCATTTTTTATACCTCCTTCTATACTATTATTTCTTATTGTAACTCAATTGTAAAGACTTTTAGATTAGAGATTGATATATTGACTATATGGTACTATATGTGATTATAATAGTATAGAATAAAAAAATGAAAGAGGTAATGATATGAAAGAGAAATCTATAATCTTAATTTTGATTATATCCTTAATATTATTAGTATCTTTAGCAGCTTGTAATCCAAAACAAAGGGAAGAGAATAAGAAAGAAACCATAGAAGGTGTTAAAAAGACAGAAGAACCTATTGAATACACAAGGGAAGAGATTATGAAGGATTTTAGAGATATATTAAAATCTAAAAATGAACCTATGTCATTAGTAGAATTTACAGATGAAAATATTGCTAAAGTAGAAAAAGAAGATGCAGTGGAAATGATTATGGGATTAGAAAATACTCAAATAGAATATGTAGAAAAATATACAGATGAAATATTTACAGAAGACTATCAAAGCGAATTATTAAGGCTATGGGAGTTAAATTCCACGGAAAGTTTATTTTTAAACATGGATGAAATAGAAGAGGTCAAAAACGAAGGTTTAAAAGAATTATTGGGAAAACTAAAATATGGAAAGTATAAATTAATTATGATGGAAGGGGCACTATATCCAATAATAGACTATGAGGCAATGAAGGGTTATGATAAATATCTAGATGATGAAACAAAAAGCTATTTAGATATTAAATCTTTAGAATCCAACTCGCCTAGCCTAATAGATGCTGCTATTTATGTGAGTTTTGATGAATTGGCAGCAAGATTAATAAAAGTAGAAGACCATATTAAAAAGTATCCAGAAGGCTCAAAAAATGAGGAATTACTTAGATTATATAGTACCTATTTAAAATTATATTTATCTGGTTCAGATAATTCCCCAATTTACAATTATGAAGACA
Source organism: Tissierellia bacterium (assembly GCA_036720245.1). GTDB lineage: Bacteria > Bacillota > Clostridia > Tissierellales > Tepidimicrobiaceae > JAAZMA01. The sequence goes on from DAIMNI010000063.1 coordinate 6,324, forward strand.
AAGTAATATTAGAAGAAGTATTAAATAGTTATAAAAAGACTGCTAAAAACCAGAACAGCATAACTGGAGAAATAACTAATAAATATAAGGAAATTATTGAAAATAATAACAATATAATAGATGAAAATGTATTATCTAAAATAACTGAATGCCATAATGAGGCCATAGCAAAATTAGAAGCAAGTAAATAGTTGGTATAATAGAGATAAGTAAAATTCTAGGAGGGGTAAGGTGAAAAAAATATTATTATTTTTAGCAGAAGGCTTTGAGGAAGTGGAAGCCTTAACGGTGGTGGATTATCTTAGAAGAATGGACATAGTAGTAGATACTTGTTCTATTACAGAAGAAAAAGAAGTAAAGGGTGCCCATGAAATAATTGTATTAGCCGATAAAATACTAAATGAAATAGAAGGGCCAAAGGATTATGATGGAATAGTTATCCCAGGAGGAATGCCAGGCGCTACTAATTTAAGGGATGAAGAAAAGGTTATTAAATTAGTTCAGGAATTTAATCATGAAGAAAAACTAATAGCTGCTATATGTGCAGGTCCTATAGTTTTAGAAAGGGCAGGAATATTAGAAGGAAGGGAAGTTACTTCTTATCCGGGCTTTGAAGGAGAATTAAAGGGCATATATAAAGAAGAATTAGTAGTTCAAGACAAAAATATAATAACAGCCAGAGGGCCAGCAGTAGCAGTATATTTTGCATTAAAAATATTAGAGAATCTATTAGATAGAAACAGGGTAGAGGATTTAAAAAAGGATATACTACTAGATATGGTGGAATAAGAAAATTGACAATATACAATTGGCAATGGACAATTGTTGGCTGTCATCTTGAACGTAGGCTCTGCACACCCATTGAATAGGCATATGGAGTGAAGGATCTTGGTTTTCTGCCACTTAGAGATCCTTCGCTATGCTCAGGATGACATTTTAGGATTTTTTTGCAGCCTCAAATTGTTCTCACTGTCCCAAAACTGTCAATTGAATAATGGAGGTTATCATGAAATTAGATAGGGAATTTTATTCTAGAGATACTATAGTCCTAGCTAAAGATTTATTAGGAAAAATTATTGTACATAATACTAGGGATTTAATTCTCAAGGCCAAAATAGTGGAAACAGAGGCATATTTAGGTGTAATTGACAAAGCTGCTCATACCTATGGTGGAAAGAAAACCAAAAGGGTAATGCCTATGTATGGACTACCTGGTACTTCCTATATATATTTAATCTATGGAATGTACTATTGTTTTAATATAGTAGCCAAAGAAGAGGGGACGCCAGAGGCAGTTTTAATAAGGGCTGTTGAACCAATAGAGGGCATAGATCAAATGGCTATAAATAGATTTGGTAAAAAATACGAAGATTTATCTAATTATCAAAAGAAAAATCTATCCAATGGACCAGGAAAATTATGTATTGCATTAGATATGGACAAAGATTTAAACGAAGAGGATTTATGTAAAGATAGATTATATTTAGAAAAGGGAAAAGATGAGGATTTCCAAATAATTGAAACTACTAGAATAGGTATAGACTATGCAGAGGAAGCTAAGGATTGGCCCTGTAGATTTTATATTAAAGGGAACCCTAATGTATCCAAATTGTAAACTAATTTTTATTGCAAATTTCCATTATATCTAGTATTATTTAATTTATAGTTAGATATATTGGGGGTTAAAATGATGAAAAAGAAGTTTTGGACTACATTTCTAATATCCTTAATAATTTTCTCTGCAGCTTTTGCAGGATTGGGGAAACATATACTGGAGGATAATAAAGCTATGTCCATAGGTGAAGACGCTAATGTAGAGGAAGAAATTGAAGGACAAGATGAAATATTAGTCTTACTTATGGGTGTAGACGATAATGATTATGAAGGTGGAGTAGCTAAGACCAAAAAAATGAAAATAGAGGGAGAAAATGCCCATAAGCCAACAGGCCTTAGAACAGACACTATGGTGCTTGGAAAATATAATTTTGAAACTGGAGAAATTACCCTTCTTTCTATACCAAGAGATACTAGAACCACTATAAGGGGCAGGAAAAACCTAGAAAAGATAAACCATGCTCATTCCTATGGAGGTCCATACTTGGCTATGAAAGCTGTTAAGGATTTATTAAATGTAGATTTAAAATATTATATAACAGTAGATTATTTAGCAGTAAAGGAAATGGTAAATGCTGTTGGAGGAGTTCCAATAGATGTACCTGTAAAAATGCGTCATCCAGAGCCATATATACATTTAGACCCAGGTGAGCAAATCTTAGATGGAGACCAATCTCTAATGTATTTAAGATTTAGATCATATCCAGATGGTGATGTAGATAGAGTTACAGCCCAACAAGTGTTTATGAAACAATTTATGAAGGAAGTTTTAAAGCCAAAAAATGTACTAGCACTACCTAAAATGGTTAAAGCCTATTATGACTATGTGGATACTAATATTCCTATGAATGTATTTGTTAAAGGGGCAATGTCAGCTAAAAAAATAGATTTAGAGAATATGATGATAACGGTGGAGCCCGGTGTTGTGACAAATGATATCAATCCGCCGCTTGAAGCACACGGATTATTCTTTGCG
>DAIMNI010000063.1:8923-9211 GCA_036720245.1 Tissierellia bacterium
TAGATTTAGAGAATATGAAGATAACTACTTTGCCTGGAGATGGGGAATATATAGGTAAAACTTCTTATTTCATTTATGATGAAATAGAAATGAATAATTTAGTTAAAGAATTATTTCCTGAATTTTTATTGGGACAATAGATAGAAAATTTATATGGCAGACTAATTGGTCTGCTATTTTCTTATATTAACTTTAAATTAAACTTATACTTTAATTGACTTAATGTTTTGGTTTAATAGGGGGTAATTTTGTGAAGGAAAAAATTTTAAGAATACTAAAAGAAAATCC
>DAIMNI010000063.1:9255-13146 GCA_036720245.1 Tissierellia bacterium
GCTATTAGTGAAAAATTTGATGTAAGTCGTTCAGCAGTATGGAAACATATAAATACATTAAAAGAGGAAGGCTATGAAATTGAATCCCAAACTAGAAAAGGCTATAGATTAGTATCTAGCCCTGATATATTAACACTTTCAGAAATAGAAGAATGCCTAGATACTGATTTTATTGGTAGAAATATTTATTATTTTGAAAATCTATCCTCCACCAATATTAAAGCAAAAGAAATAGCCATGGAGGTGAAAGAGGGCAGCATAATTATTTCCGAAGAACAAACTAAAGGCAAGGGCAGATTAGGTAGGAACTGGACTTCACCTAAAGGTAAAGGTATATGGATGAGCATTATACTAAAGCCAGATTTAGAACCTATGGAAGTAGCTAAATTAACCTTAATAGGTGCAGCAGCTGTTCACCAAGGTTTAATGGAAATGGGAATAAAATCTCAAATAAAATGGCCTAATGATATAATAATTGAGAAGAAAAAGGTCTGTGGCATATTAACAGAAATGAGCTGCGAATTAAATATTATCAATTATTGTATAATGGGGATTGGCATAAATGTCAATTTAGATGCTAAGGATTTCCCAAAGGAACTAGAAAACAAAGCCACCTCCCTTAAAATCTCTACCGGCAAAAAAATAAATAGAAAACTATTATTGGCAAATATTTTAAATCATTTTGAAAAACTATATATTCCCTTTGTAGAAAATAGGGATATATCTAAATCCATAGAAATCTCTAGAGAAAATTCCATATTATTAGGGGAAAATATCCGAATTATAAGGGGAGATACTGAAAAAATAGGAAAAGCTATTGATATAGATAATGAAGGCCAATTAATAGTGGAATTAGAAAATGGAAATATAGAAAAAGTGTTTTCTGGCGAAGTCTCCATAAGAGGGATGGAAGGCTATATATAAAAAATAACTTACAATTTGGGGGACTGTCCCCCAAATTGTAAGTTATTAATTACTTTAACTGCAATCAATGAGGAAGCAATTGCCTTTAATAAATCTCCCGGTAAAAATATTAAACAACCAGATTTTAAAGCTGTAGCAAATGAAATAGGATTAGCTAATACATTATTTAGAATCATATACATATATGGAACCCCAAATAAATAAATAACCAAAGTTCCAGCTAAAGTAGCTAAAAAAATTCTTTTCAAACTAGGCCTTTCACTATAGGTAATCTTTCCAACTATAAAAGCTGCAGGAATAAAAGCTATTAAAAATCCAAAAGTTGCAGAAAATATACTTTGAGGCCCACCAGAAAAACCCGCAAAAATCCTCACTCCCGAAAGGCCTAATAATACATAAATTAATTGAGAAAAGGCACCTAATTTAGGCCCAAGTAATAGCCCTGCTAAAATAGTAAACATAGATTGCAAAGAAATAGGTACATTTCCCAAAGGAATACTTAAAAAAGCTCCTATGGCAGTTAATGCTGTAAATAAAGACACTAAAATCATTTCTCTTGTGGTAATTTTCATCTAATCCCTCCATATGTAAACTAATAATAATCTAAGGTTGACAATTAGATTTTAATTTATTTTGATTTATTTGTCAATCAAAAAGCTCTTGACAAAATATAAAACACAATATATACTGTACATATACAATATATACACAGTGAACACTATTTATATTAAAAATAGGAGGATTTTTATGAAGATTATTATATCAAATTCCTCAAAGGAGCCTATTTATGAGCAGATTTCTAGCCAAATTAAAGGGATGATTCTAAAGGGTGAATTAGAAGAAGGTGAATTGCTTCCCTCCATTAGAGGATTAGCAAGAGATCTTCAAATATCTGTTATAACTACTAAAAGGGCCTATGATGAATTGGAAAAGGAAGGTTTTATAGAAACTGTTCAAGGGAAAGGCTCCTATGTGGCAGGACAGAATAAGGAATTAATGCGAGAGAAAAAGTTGAAAATCATAGAAGAAAAGTTATTTGAAATAGTAGAAGAAAGCAAATTACTAGGTTTAAATTATAGTGAAGTGGAAGAAATGTTAAAGATTTTGTTTGGGGAGGTATAAAGATGAATTATATTTTGGAAATTAAAAACTTAAGAAAAAAGTTTAAAAATTTTACATTAGATGATATTAACCTTAATTTAGAACCAGGTTTTATTATGGGCTTTATTGGACCAAATGGAGCAGGAAAATCCACTACAATTAAACTCATAATGAACTTGCTAAAAAAAGATGGAGGAGAAATAAAAGTTTTTGGTAAGGACCATATAAAATACGAAAAGGAAATTAAAAATAAAATAGGCTTTGTATATGATGAGAACTATTATTATGAAAATTTGACTATTAACCAAATGAAAAATATAGTAGCACCTTTTTATTCCCAGTGGGATGAGCATCAGTTTAACTATTACATTAAGGAGTTTGATTTAAACCCAAAGGCAAAAATTAAAACCCTATCTAAAGGCATGAAGATGAAGTTTTCCTTAGCTATAGCATTATCACATCATGCAGACTTAATCATAATGGATGAACCTACATCAGGATTAGATCCTGTATTTAGAAGGGAAATATTAGATATACTATATAGCATTATTCAAGACGATAATAAATCCATATTTTTCTCTACCCATATTACTACAGATTTAGAAAAAATAGCGGATTATATTACTTTTATAAATAAAGGTAATATAGTGTTTTCCAAGCCTAAAGATGAAGTGCTAGAAAGCTATGCCATAGTTAAAGGTGGCACAAATTTATTAAATAATGATACTAGAAAGCAATTTATAGGCCTAAGGGAAACTAAAGTAGGGTTTGAGGGATTAGTAGATAATTTAGATAAAGTTAAAAAAACATTTGGGGATAGTATATTAATTGAAAAACCTACTTTAGAAGATATTATGGTCTATAGTGTAAGGGGGTAGAAATTATGCTTAGAATATTTAAAAAGGATTTTATATTAATGTTTTCTGATACTAAACAGAGGATTTCTCTAATCTTTTTAGTACCATTTTTTCTATTATCCATAGATACTCAGAACATGGAATGGCTTTATTTTATAATAATAATGGGTATTTTTTATGTATTGGCACTTATACCTTTTTATTATGATATGAATAATAAATCTACTAGCTGAATAGCCTCCCTACCTATTACTAGGAAAAAAATAGTCATATATAAGTATTTAGGTGTATTTCTATATTTATTTATAACTATTGTGTATGTGGGGATATATTTGTGGATAATTAACAAAATTGGATTAATGAATGTGGATTATTTTAATTTATTTATGATTAAAAAAACTATTCCCTATATTTTAATTAGTATGAGTATAGTGCTTCTGATTAACTTTAGGTTTGATATGAGAATTGCACAAATAGCCAATATGATTATTTATATGGGAATAATTTTAATATCCTTTAATTTAGCACAAAAAACTATAGATGGTGGTATAAATCAGTTTGTAAAATTTCTAGATAGTTCTATTTTTTTAATTTTGTCCTTTGGGATATTTATATTATCTATGATATTTTCTATTAAATTATATGAAAATAAAGATTTATAGGAGGATTGTTATGGTAAGCTTAATTAAAAAGGAATTTAAAATATATAAATCGTGGATTTTTTTATTGATTTTATCTATTGTATTTGCATTTTTTATATCTATGTCTATAGCATCAGTAGAGACTACTGGAATTGAGTTTATTCAAAATATTGCATTTTCCTATACTGTTTTTATGTTAGTATATATTGGGGTAATAGATAATAATTATCAGGATATAAAGAATAAATCTGATGTGGTTTTAAACAGTTTCCCTATTAACAGGAAAACTATAGTTAGAAGTAAATATGCGATTCCCTATATGTTAGGATAGTTGTCGTATAGAAAAATAATGTATAATAGAATTACGA
>DAIMNI010000064.1:0-9468 GCA_036720245.1 Tissierellia bacterium
ATTCCCCATTCTCTTTTTTGTAAGGAGTTTCTGGATTATCTAAATATAATAGCTCCGTAGTCATCCTTCCCTTTAAGCATAAAGGTCTTCCTTCTGTAGGAGATTTGGCTCTTACAGCAATATTTTTGCCATCTTTAGATAATACTTCAAAATTACAGCCATAATCACAGGCCTTGCATTTAACTCCTTTAATTCCCCCGTCCCATATTCTAGTCTTTCCTAAGACTCTCTTATCTATTAAAGCACCTACGGGGCATACTGTAACACATCTATTACAGGATACACAGGTGGATTCCTCTAGGGATAAATCTGTATTCGCTACTACTCTAGTATCAAATCCCCTTCCTGCAAAAGATAATACTTTTCTATCCTGAATTTCATAACATGTCCTTACACATTTCCCACATAATATACATTTACTATCGTCTTTTAATATATAGGGACTAGATGTATCTATATAATTGGAATGTCTTGCCCCATCATGTTCCCTAAATTTTACATTATATCTATAGGCATATTTCTGCAATAGACATTCTCCTGCTTTTTGACAAGTTAAACAATCATTTGGATGATTATCTAATAATAATTGTAATATTTCCCTTCTCATTTTAACAACTTTTTCTGATTCCGTATAGACTACCATACCTTCCCTAACCTTTGTAGAACAGGCAGTTTCTAATTTCCTATTGCCCTCAATCTCCACTAAACACAATCTACAGGCACCTACTATTTCCAAATTAGGGTCATAGCATAGGGCTGGTATATCTATTTTTAACTTTTTTGCAGCTTGAATTATATTATAATCCTTGGGTACTGTGGTCTTTTTCCCATCTATAGTAATACTTATATTTTCCACTATTATCCCCCCTATCTCTTAATAACTGCACCTGTTGGACATACTTTCATGCAGGTACCGCATTTTATACAGGCTTCTGTATCTATTACATGTCTTTCTTTTACCTTTCCAGATATACAAGATGCTGGGCAGTTTCTAGCGCATTTAGTGCAGCCAATACAATTTTCTGTGATAAAATATTCCAGTAGTTCTTGACAAATACCTCCTGGACATTTTTTATCATATATATGAGCTTCGTATTCATTCCTAAAATATTTTAAGGTAGATATTACAGGATTTGCAGCAGTTTGACCTAGTCCACAAAGAGATGCTGTGGTTATGGTTTCTGCTAAGGATTCTAATTTTTCTATATCCCCATCTTCCCCCTTACCTTCTGTAATTTTCTCTAAAATTTCTAACATTCTTTTAGTTCCTTCTCTACAGGGAGTGCATTTACCACAGGATTCCTCCACAGTAAAATCTAAGAAGAATTTTGCTATATCTACCATACAATTATTTTCATCCATTACTACCATGCCGCCAGAACCCATAATAGAACCTAATTCCTTTAGAGATTTAAAATCTACTATGGTATCTAAATGTTCTTCTGGAATGCAGCCTCCTGAAGGGCCTCCTGTTTGTATAGCTTTAAATTTTTTATTATTGGGAATTCCCCCACCTATATCAAAGATTATATCCCTTAAAGTAACCCCCATAGGTACTTCTATAAGCCCAGTATTTTTAACCTTTCCCCCTAGGGCAAATACTTTAGTTCCTGGAGAATCCTCAGTCCCTATGGATTTAAACCATTTTGGTCCCCTCTGAAATATTACTGGTATATTTGCAAGGGTTTCTACATTATTAATAATAGTGGGTTTACCCCATAGTCCCCTATGGGCAGTTCTATGAATTTTAGTCCTTGGCATTCCCCTTTTACCTTCTATGGATTCCATTAATGCAGTTCCCTCTCCACAAACAAAGGCTCCGGCTCCAAGTCTTAGTTCTATATCAAAATTAAAATCTGTTCCAAATATATTTTTACCTAGTAAACCATAAGCCTTGGCTTGTTTTATAGCAATTTCTAATCTATTAACTGCAATGGGATATTCTGCCCTTATATATATATATCCCTGATCTGCACCTACTGCATAACCTGCTATAGCCATGGCTTCTAGTACTGAATGAGGATCTCCCTCTAATATAGATCTATCCATAAAGGCTCCTGGATCCCCCTCATCTGCATTGCAAATTATATATTTTTGATCGCTAGGATATTTATATGCTGTTTCCCATTTTAGACCTGTAGGAAAACCCGCTCCTCCTCTTCCTCTTAAATTAGATTCTTTAACTAAATCTATTACCTCCTGTTGGGACATTTCTGTAATTACCTTAGCCAAAGCCTGATATCCATCTAATGCGATATATTCATCTATATCTTCAGGATTTATAAGTCCACAATTTCTTAAGGCTACCCTAGTTTGCTTTTTATAAAAGTTTACTTCGTTAACGGGCTTAATTACATCTTCTTTTTTAGATTCTTTAAATAACAATCTATCTACTATTTGTCCCTTTTCAAAATGTTTTTCTACAATTTCATCTACATCTTCTAATTTTACATGACTATAAAATATTCCTTCAGGAAATATAACTATATTAGGCCCTGACTCACATAGTCCAAAACAACCTGATAAAACTATTTTTATATTATCTAATTTCTTTTCCTTTACCCTCTTCGCCAATAATTCTCTTATTTTATCCCCATCCGAAGAATGGCATCCTGTCCCTCCACAAACTAATACATGAGTTTGATGGGCTTTCATATCCTTATGTTCAATTGGTATATCTTTCTGTTCTTCCTGCCTTAATTTAATATTTAACAAGGTTTCTCCTTTAATATGATTTAACTCTTCTATGGTTTTCACACTGCCACCTCCCAATTATTGATATTTATTTAACACATCTTTCACATCTTCTGGTTTAAGTCTACCATGAACATCATCGTTAATCACTATTACAGGTGCCAGCCCACAGGCTCCTAAACATCTAGTTGGACTAATAGAAAATTTACCATCTGGAGTAGTTTCTCCTACTGAAATCCCTAGTTCCTTCTGGATTTCATCTAGTATATCCTGTGCTCCCTTAACATAGCAGGCTGTTCCTAAACATACCCCTATATCATATTTTCCCTTAGGTTCTAAGGTGAATTGAGAATAAAAAGTTGCCACTCCATATATTTCAGAAACTGGAATTTTCATTTCTTCAGAAATCATTTCTTGAATTTCCCTTGGAAGATAGCCAAATGTGCTTTGTGCTTGGTGTAAAACAGCCATTAAAGCACCCTTTTTGTTTTTGTTTTCCCTCATAAAAATTTGAAAATCTTTGATTTTTTCTTCATTTGCCTCTAAATCAAATTTAAATTCCATTTCAACCCCCCCATATAATTAAAATAGACAGCTTAAAATAATGTGCTGCCCTATTTATATAATCTTTATTAATTGTCAATATTTTATTATTTCCCCTAAGATAATATTAATCTATTTGCAGATTTTTGTCAATATTACGGTTGCTTAAATTTTAACATAGTTCGTTAAAAAATAGTCTAATAAAATTAGGCTATTTTACTAAATCTACTATTTCCCCATTTATGGCTTTTTTTAAATCCTCCGGCTTTAGTTCTATTTGTATACCTATTTTCCCTCCACTCACAATTATATTGTCTAAAATTATAGCTGTTTCATCTATAAAAGTTGGATAAGCTTTTTTCATGCCTATGGGAGAACAACCTCCCCTAATATAACCAGTATGTTTTAATATATCTTTTACATGAATCATTTCTATTTTTTTCTCCCCTGATGCTTTAGCTGCTTTTTTAAAATCTAGCTCTTCTGCCGCTGGTATAATAAATACATATATATCTCCACTATTTCCGTGAGTTACTAGGGTTTTAAATACCATCTCTGGGCTTTTCCCTATTTTCCTTGCAACTGATATTCCATCTATTTTTCCATCACTATCATCATATGACATACTATTGTAGTCAATATTTAGATTATCTAAAATTCTCATAGCATTTGTTTTTATATTAACCATAAATTCACCTCTATTAATTATGTTTTTTGAATAAAAAAATTGTTTTAAAGCATAATAAGATTATAAAATAAAATTAAGGAGTTAAAAATGAAAAATAAACCAAAGCCCGATGATAGAAGAGATAATGTAGATAAAATCCAATTTAATATTGACAATACTATTAAAAACTATGAATTAGCTGAAGAATTAATTGCAAAAACTGATGATGAGGATTTAAAAAAGACTTTGAAGGAAAAAAATAAGCGAAGATTAGAATCTCTTGACTCCATGAGGGCTGAGATTAAAGATGAAGCAGAGGACAAAAGAAAAGGATATAAAGATTAAACTACCCTTAAGTTTTTAGAGGGTAGTTTAATCTTCTAAATAGTCCTTTAATTTTTTAGATCTGGTAGGATGTCTAAGTTTTCTTAAGGCCTTGGCTTCAATTTGCCTAATCCTCTCCCTAGTTACATCAAAAACCTTTCCTACTTCTTCTAGGGTTCTAGCTCTTCCATCATCTAGACCAAATCTTAATTTCAGTACTTCTTGTTCCCTAGGAGTTAGAGTTTCTAATACTTCAAATAATTGTTCCCTTAAAAATATCTGAGTGGTAAGTTCCACTGGTGTATCTATATGATCATCTTCAATGAAATCCCCTAATTGACTATCTTCTTCTTCCCCTATAGGAGTTTCCAAAGATATAGGTTTTTGTGCAATTCTCATCATATCCATGACTTTATCTATTTCTATATCCATAGTTTCAGCTATTTCTTCGGGGGTAGGTTCTCTACCTAAATCTTGTACCAATTGTCTTTGAGTTCTAACTAATTTATTAATATTCTCAATCATATGGACAGGTACCCTAATAGTTCTACCTTGATCTGCAATAGCTCTTGTTACAGATTGTCTTATCCACCAAGTGGCATAGGTACTAAATTTGTAACCCTTAGTATAGTCAAACTTTTCTACTGCCTTAATAAGTCCTAGATTTCCTTCCTGAATTAAATCTAAAAAAGACATACCTCTGCCTATGTGCTTTTTAGCTATACTTACTACTAATCTTAGATTAGCCTCTGCCAGATGTTTTTTAGCTTCCTCGTCCCCTGCCTCAATTTTTTTGGCTAATTCTACTTCCTCTTCACGAGTTAAAAGTGGTACTTTACCTATTTCTTTTAAATACATTTTGACAGGGTCCCCTACTTCTATGGTTTTAGATACATTTTTATTAGTATCTTTGCCCTTTTCAACGTCTACATCAATTTCTTCATCAACATCCTCATCGTCTATTTCATCATCTATTTCGTCGTCATCAATTATATCAATTCCCATATCCCCTAAGCTTATATATATTTCATCTATTTGATTAGGATCTAGATCTATATCCTCCAAATTATCTATTATTTCCTCATAGGTGAGTACTCCATCTTTTTTACCTATATCGATTAGTTTTTTTACCCTATTTATTTTTTCAGTTTTGGTCATTTCAACTTTCTTATTTTTCTCTTGTATTTAGAATCTCTCCTTTCTATAAGATTATTTTGCTAAATTAATCTAAATTTATTCCTATATATATCATATCACAAATTAAGTTATAATACTTTAAACCAATGGTTTTTGTAATAAAATCTGTTTTTTTGCATAATGCTTGTACCAAAGGTAAAGTAAAGGCTGATTAATATCAGCCTTATTTTTTATTCCTCATCACCTTCAAAGGGTTCTCTAATATCATAATGTCCCATTAAGGTTTCACCTTTTTCTCCATCTATTAAAAATTGTACTTTGTCTACAGTATCTAATTCTAGTAAACTATCTACTATTTGTCTAATTGTAAGACCTTCTTGTAGTGAACCACCGTTTAAACCTTCATTAGAGAAGTTTACAAGGGCAGTTTTATCTTTTACCTTTACATCTAATAATTTCGCTGTTTCCGGTATAGAGTTACTAAGTTTTTCCGATTCTGTACCTTTTATTAATTCCCTAACAATTGCCTCTTCTAATTCCATATCCTTATATTCTATAATACGTTTTTCTGGCAAAACCTTATCTAAATCTTCATTACCAGTTTCTATATATTCATTATTGGAGAAATAAAGTATTATTTCTTCTGTATCATTTTCTACAGGCTCATCTCCATTATTATCCTCTGTATCATTTGTATCGTCATCCACTATATTATCTTTCCCTGGATTTTGAGTATTTGCATCTTTTTCCTTGGGTTTTTCAGAAGTACAGGCTGCTAAGCTAAAAACCATTATCAATATTAATAAGCCAGCTATATACTTTTTCATTTATACCACTCCCTTCTCTAATCTATACTATTATATCACTAAAAGAGAGAAAAACCTAGTCTTCCATTACAATATGGAAATAATTAGATACCTTAGATTAAATAATATTTAAAAATTTGTTCCATTGAATTCATAGAAGTGGTATAGTAATATTAGTAAAGTCTATACTAGCATAAAGGAGTAGATCTAAATGAAATTAGTGGCTAATGGAAAAACCAAAGATGTATATGAATTAGAAAATGGAAAATATCTTTTTAAATTTAAAGATGATGTAACAGGCGAAAATGGAGTATTTAATCCAGGTGCCAATGCTGTAGGATTAACTATGGAAGGTGCAGGTAAATCTGCACTAAGCCTTACAAAATATTTCTTTGAAATATTAGAAAAGGAGGAAATACCTACTCACTATATAGAAGCAGATGTGGAAGCAGGTACTATGACTGTAGAACCTGCTAAAATGTTTGGCCATGGCCTAGAGTTTATCTGTAGATATAAAGCAGTGGGAAGTTTTATCCGTAGATATGGACTATATGCAAAAGAAGGCCAAGAACTAGATGCTTTCGTAGAGGTAACCCTAAAAGACGACAAAAGAAATGATCCCCCTATTACAGAGGAAGCCCTATATATGCTAAATATACTAAAGTCAGGAGAATATGAAAGATTAGTAGAACTTACTAAAACCATATCCCATATAGTAAAAGAAGAATTGGCTAAAAAAGATATTGAACTCTATGATATTAAATTAGAATTTGGTAAAATAGGCGAAAATGAGGAAATAGCATTAATAGACGAAATCTCTGGTGGCAGCATGAGAGCCTATAAAAATGGGGAATATGTTGAACCATTGAAATTAGAAAAGTTAATATTGGAATAAACAAAAAGGTGGCAAGAGGACGACGTTTTGATTGCCACCTTTTTTAATTAGACTCATTCTATCAATCTTAATTTTTTTAATTTGGTCTCTTTTGGTATTCCATTTTGGTCCCATTCCCTAACTTCATAATACCTTTCCTTTAGCTCCTCTAATGGCACATAACTATTGGGTTCATCATCTTGCTGTCTTACTTTTGTCAGCCTATCAGGTAGGGAATCATCCTTTGCTGTTACTCCTCTTTGTACATTATACATACGTTCTAGATTATATCCCCTATCTCCAATATTCTTTAATTTACCCATACTCATTTTCATTCCTGTTACCAATTCAATAGCTTTTATTTGTGGTATTTGAGAAAGTTTAATAGGTAATAATTTTTCATTTGCTTTATCTATAGACTTTACAATACCACCAATTAAACTGGTAGTTAAAGCCTTATTAGCAAGTATAGTAGCTTTGCTATCAGGGTTTTTAACTAAATTTTTTGGTATCATTGCATAAAGAGTAAAGAGACAATTTCCTGCCGAAGAAGTAGCTTCCATTATATTCTGACTTAAAATAGTTAATTCAGCTTTGGCTTTAGTAGAATAGGGATCAATGCTAAGGCCTAGCCCTTCAAACAGCACTAAATATCCACCATTTAAATGACAACCTCCCCTATTAGATACTGCATAACCTAATCCTTGGCCTACGGCAGATCGAGGTTCATATGCAGAAAGTTCCATCCCTTTCGAATGTATAGCAAATTCGGCTCCCCCATATTTCTCAGAAAGATACCTAGTACCCTCTGCTAATTCATTTCCTATACCCCTTCTATAAGCTATATCCTCAAATATGCCCAATATATTCTCTGTTTTCCCAAATTCCAGATTGTTTTCCCATAATCCCTTTTCATTTAATTCCATGGCGAAGGCAAGGGTTCCTCCTGTACTCATAGTATCTATTCCAAGTTCGTCTAGTTCTAAATTCCATCTTATTATAAGTTCTAAATCGTTATTAAGTAGATTAGGCCCTAAAAGGCCTAGGGTTTCTAATTCAGGACCTTTAACTACTTTACCATCAACTTCCACTTGCCGTCCACATTGTATAGGACATGTAGTGCATCCCTTATTTCTAATTAGAAAATCCTTTCTTAGCCTTTCTCCAGATATCTTTTCAAAATCATCGTACTGACCATATTTAAAATTCTTGGTTACCAATATGCTTTTCTCTTGCATTTGATTGACTAATCCAGCTGTACCAAGGGTTGGTAACTGTTCTCCCGTTAAAGGATGCTCTTTTAACATCTTTATCCACTTCTTGTAAAATTCCTTGGTCTTTTCTGGCTCTGCAATTTTAGGTCTAAGATTTCCCTTGGCAGTTATGGCCTTTATATTTTTATTACCCATTACTGCCCCTATGCCTCCTCTACCCGCTGCCCTTTCTCCACTAAATACACTTGCATATTTTACTAAGTTTTCTCCTGCAGGTCCTATAACAATTTTTCCAGTCTTTGAATCTAAAGCACTTTGGGCTATACTTACCTTTTTCCCCCATATATCTTTCGCATCATGGAATAAAACTTTTTCCTCAGTAATTTCTATCCATATAGGTGATTCGGATTTATTCTTTATTATCAAAGCATCATATCCTGCTTTTTTTAAAGATAAACCAAAATTTCCTCCACAATTTGAAGAGGTAAGTAATCCGGTTAAAGGAGATATAGTTGATATATTAAACCTACTTGATGCAGGAGCATTTGTACCTGTTAACGGACCTGTACTTACAACTATAATATTTTCTTTATCAAAGGCTTTTACATTGGGGCTTACATTATCGCTTATTATTTTGGCTGCCATTATCTTGCCGCCAAGATAATCTTCCCTTTCAGTATCTGACCAAGGGTAAAGACTAGTAGTCTGCTTTTCCACATCTATGACTAAAACTTTTCCCATATATCCACCATACTTGTCCATACTATCCCTCCATCCAAGTTCTATGAATATTAATTTCTTAATAAGCCTCCTCTAAAATCTTCATAACCCTATCAAAAGTAACCTCTACTGGATTTACAATGGCAGCACCATCATTTATTGCAGTCTTTGCAATGGCTTCAAAATCCTCTTTTTTTACTCCTACATCTCTGAGTTTAATAGGTAATCCACAAGTTTTATTTAAATTAACTATAAACTTGTTAATTTCATCTATGCAACGCTTGCCTCGTTCTTCTTTAGAGGTTTGACTATAAACCTCTGGTCCTGAAAACGCTAGAAGTATTCTAGAATATTCTTCTTGACAGAATTTTAAATTTAGATTCATACAATAAGGAAGTAATATAGTCATAGCCTCAGCATGGGGTACTTTGGAAACACCACCACAAGCATGTCCAATTGCATGGACTATACCTACCATAGAATTTGAAA
>DAIMNI010000064.1:9478-13000 GCA_036720245.1 Tissierellia bacterium
CGCCATTAAAGAAGCATTGGCCATGGCAAGTCTTGCTTTTTCATCCTTCCCATCAACTACTGCCTTTTTAAGGTAATTAGAAATCAATTCAATGGATGTTAAAGCATAAACATCACTTACTGGATTTTTTTGAAAACCACTAAATGCTTCTATACTATGGGTTAAAGCATCAATTCCAGTAGAAGCCGTTAGCTTTGGAGGAAGTGTTAATGTCATTCGTGGGTCTAATACTGCTACATCAGGCAATATACTATAAGATATAAACTCCATCTTAACATTACGACTTGGATCTGCAATTACCGAAACTAAAGTAGCTTCCGAACCTGTACCAGAAGTGCTTGGCACCACAATAAAGGGTTTTAATTTTCCACCTAGCATTTCTAAACCCATATAATCTTTCAAATCAGTGGCATCGGTAGATACCAACATATTAACCCCTTTAGCTGTATCTATTACTGATCCCCCTCCTATGGCAACTATACTATCACATTTATTATCTTTATATAATTGGCTAATATCATTCACTATCTCAATAGAAGAGTCTTGGGGAATATCTTTAAAGATAAGCCCAGCTTCAATATTTGCATTTTTCATAGCATTTGTAACTATATCTAATTGTCCGTTTTTGATCATGGATTTTGTAGTTAAGATAAGAGGTTTTTTAGCTTCTAGACTGCTTAATTCAAATGGAATATTTTCCAAAGCATTTTTCCCAGAAATAATTTTTACCGAATTTTTAAACTCATAATATTCAGGTAACATATTAAAACTCCTTTCTTTTTAAGCTACTAATCGAATATAGGCCTTAGCTTTACTTGATGAAAGTTCTGGAATTTCTTTTAGAACTTTTTTAGAAATAAACTTAGGGAACAAATAAGCCTCTACATAATATAATATACGTATGAAAGGCATGCTGGCAATAAGATCTCCTTTTACAATAAAACGATGCTGAGCATAACCTTCATAGACTCCACTTTGTCCTAAGATTAGTAGTAATGCTGCTTCGTAACTTTTAAAGGCAATTGAAAGATCTGGGGCTTTATTATACTTGCTACCTAAATATTTGAAATTATCTCCGACTTTTTCTACAGCAATCTTAGTATCAGTATTGAAAACCTTTAATTCAATTATAAAACCATCTTCGTAAAATTCTAATTCTTTTTGAACCCCTTCCTCTATTTTAGAACAAGAAACCAATCCCTTCCCAAGAAACTTAAGTCCTATTCCCGTAACTAAGCGTTTAAATCCCACATATATCCCCCTTTCCCTATAGGTTTATACAACCCGTCTTGTCCAAGCAATCCCTTAAAACTTGCTTAATACCATTATATCGCTGTCCTCTAAATAATATGTTATATATTTATTGTATCATATTATCTATTAAATATGGTGGATAAGTTTGCCATTTTTGTAAAAATGTCAAGGGGACGTTTTGATTGCCACCTTTTAAAAATGTCAAGGGGACGTTTTGATTGCCACCTTTTCTATGAATTAAGCAGTTTCTTCCCCATTATAATATTGAGCCTGAGAATGCCATAATTCATAGTACTTTCCTTCTTCATCCCCCAATAATTCCTCATGATTACCCTTCTGAATTATTCTTCCCTCATGGAATACTGCTATTTCATCACAAAATCTACAGGATGAAAGCCTATGGGAAATATAAAAGGCAGTTTTGGTACCTACTATTTCATTAAATTTAGAGTATATTTCAAACTCTGCTATAGGGTCTAATGCTGCTGTAGGCTCATCTAATATGATAATAGGTGAATCCCGATACAATGCCCTAGCTAAGGCTATCTTTTGAGCTTCTCCTCCAGAAATTTCTACGCCATCTTCATCAAAGTCTTTATATAATGGGGTATATACCCCTTTTGGCATAGTTTCTAATCTATCCCTAAAACCAGCCTTATCTAGAACATCTATTACTTCTTTTTCATCATA
Organism: Tissierellia bacterium; assembly: GCA_036720245.1. GTDB lineage: Bacteria > Bacillota > Clostridia > Tissierellales > Tepidimicrobiaceae > JAAZMA01. The sequence goes on from DAIMNI010000064.1 coordinate 11,423, forward strand.
ATTCACTGCTGCAGCTATATTTTGTCCTAGGGAAAATGAAAATAGCTTAAAATCTTGAAATACTATGGAAAATAAATTCAAGTATTCTTCATAATCATATTTTTTAATATCTATCTCATTTAAAAGTATCTCCCCTTCATCTGGATCATATAGTCTACAGAGAAGTTTAATAAAAGTAGTTTTACCAGAACCATTCATGCCTACTATGGCTAAACGTTCTCCAATGTTTAATTTTATAGAAACATTTTTCAATACATATTCATCTGTTCCTGGATATTTAAAGGATACATTTCTAAATTCTATTTCATATTCATCATCATTTCTTTTTTCTACGGGCAATGTCCCCTTATATTTTTCCCCTTCTATATTTAGAAAATCCAAATACAATTGTAAATATTGATTATTATTTATAATCTTATTTATAGAAGTTAAAACCCCAGTACTACCAAATATAAACTGAGTTATACTTCCTGTATATTGAACTATACTTCCCACTGATATGCTTCCCACTATGGCCTTTAATCCAACAAATATATAGACTAAACCACCTATTGTGGAGGATATAAAGGCAGTAATTCCTCCATATTTGGCATTTGTATGCTCCATTCCCTTTAGTATTTCGTTTGAACTCTTGTTAAAGTTTTCTATTTCCTTATCATATATATGCTTTTGATCATATAACCTTATTTCCTTCCCAGCATTATAGTCTAAAACCTGTTCATAATAAAAACCATAAATCCTATTGAAATCCATTATTTCACTAAAGCATTTAAAATTCTTTTTATCCTCTATGGTCTTTAAATGCAAATTAAAAATAATTCCTGCTAAGACTAGTATTAAAAATCCATAAGAAAATAATCTGGTATTAATAAAATCTGGATTTCCATCTATTATTATATTTGATTTAAATAAGCCTGTAACCAATACTATAGAAATAATAACAGTCACTAAGTTTTTTACAAGTACTCTTAGATTATTTAAAAGATTAACAATTCCTCCTCCATTAAAATTTTCCGATTCGCTTATCTTGGTTCTAAGCTTATGAACCTCTGGATTTTCTACATGCTCATAATCCATATTTATTACCTTTTCATTCATTTTCATATCTTGATTTTGTGCCATTATACTTCTAAGCATATTACTTAAATGGTCTAGACCAGTAGATATTAAATGAATTATTAAATTTAATCCTATAGTTAGACCTGCCAAAAATATAAGATAATCTGTATTTTTGGCTTCTAATAATTCATCAATAATTCTTGAAGTCATATATATATTAATAAAAGGAGCAAGGGATTTAAAAATGGCATCAAATATGGTAATAATCAATATCCAAGGCTGCAATTCGTGTATTTCTTTCAAACCAATATTTAAGATTTTCATATTTTCCTTAAACCCATTCTTCTGCACAATTTTCACCACCTATATTTTCTTTATAATAATGAGCTTGCATATCATACATTTCCTTATATTTTCCACCTTGTTTCATTAAGGTGAAATGATCTCCCTCTTCTACTATGCCACCATTTTCAATAAATATAATCCTATCGCAAAATCTAGTAGAAGATAGTCTGTGGG
>DAIMNI010000006.1:0-15811 GCA_036720245.1 Tissierellia bacterium
GTACTCCAAACTTCTTTAAAAGAATATCTTGGCGTTAAAGAGTTTAGAGGTTAAAAGGGGCTGAAAATAGGTCAGTGGGGGTAAGGTGGGGGTAAACTAAAAAAAACCTGCAAAGTATAAACTCTGCAAGTTTGTATTTAATATTGGTGCACCTTCAGGGATTCGAACCCTGGGCCCACTGATTAAGAGTCAGTTGCTCTGCCGACTGAGCTAAAGGTGCAAACCTAATCAACATTATACATTATACTACTATTGATTAGGTTTGTCTATAGTTTTTTATTTATTCTTCATATTTTTCATTTAAGAAAAACACTGATAATGTACCAGGGCCAGAATGAGCACCTATAGCACTGCCAATAATATTTATAATAAAGTCTGTACAACCATATTTTTCTTCTATAAGTTCTTTTAGTTTTAATGCTCCTTCTAAATCATCTCCATGATTAATTCCTATGGTTTGATTTTTTAAGTCTGCATGGCCTCCACGTTCATCCATTATTTCAATCATTCTACCCATTACCTTTTTATGTCCCCTAATTTTTTCAATTGGACGAAGGGTACCATCTTCAGGTATATCTAAAACAGGCTTAATACTTAAAAGTCCCCCTACAAAGGCTTGGGTTCTAGTAACCCTACCCCCTCTAAATAAGGTTTCCATATCATCTACTGTAAATATGTGTTCAATATGTTTAACATAAAAATCTAGCATTTTAAGTATTTCTTCTTTGCTTTTGCCTTCCTTTGCCATCTTACCTGCCTTATGAACTAATATTCCAAATCCTACTGAAGCAGATTTAGAATCTACAATATCCAAATCCATCTCGGGATATTTTTCTTTTAAAGAATCCTTAACTATAAGTGAAGTTTGATAAGTCCCTGAAAGCCCTGATGAAAAAGCTATATATATGGCAGGATCTCCTGACTTAGCTATTTCCTCAAATTTTTCTTGAAAAACAGTTGATGGTATCTGTGCTGTCTTATACACGGCACCCTTTCGCATTTCATCATACATATCTTTAGGATCAATTGTTATTTTGTCTAAATATTCTTCATCACCTTTTATCACTACTATTGGCAATATTTCTATATCGAGTTCTTCTATTATATCATCTGGCAAATCACAGGCACTATCACTTAATATTTTTACAGCCATAAAAAGTTCTCCTCCTTTTGTTCTATTAATTATAATATAACATGATTTTTCCAAAATTGAAACCTTTTATCTAAATATAGGCATATCTTATTAAAATTTCTAATAAATTATAATAATAGTTAGTAGGAGGCGGTTTTATTGAGGTTTTTCTTTATAGGGAAAAAAACACTTTATTGGATTATAGGTATATTAATAGTAATAATAGGTTTATGTATAATCTATTCTATGATTTAATCCCTACAAAAATTAAGGATTAAGTAAAAATAGAGAATGGTTTATTTTACATCTCTATTTTTATTTAATTCCAAATAATATTTGCCGATAAGTCTATCCAATTCAACACTATATTTTAGCAACTCTTCCCTACTAACATCCTCCAATATCATCATCTTATTTAATTTGCATCTCTTCTCTTCTATTTCAGTTTTGATTTCATCTATTAAGCAACTTTCTTCCATTCCGTACCTCCAAAATATATCCAAAAATAGTTTCAACAATATTATAACAGAAGATAGCAAAAATTAATATGGAAAATAACAACTTTTATATATGTATATTTATAGTTCTACCATATCCACAACTATTATATTATCTCCATATTCAATATCTAATGCCCTTAATAGTTCTTCACTAGTACTTCCATAGGATTTATGGACTTCTATAATATCTAAAGTATAACCTTCTTCTAATTTTTCTGCGATTTCATCTTTAAACCAACCTAAATATATGCCTATTCTATCATTTAAATTAAAATCTCTACCAGAGCCTTGATAGTTAGTTTGATCTCTTAGCAGTTCCTTTAAACTTTCTTTGCTTTTGATATTACAGACTGAATGTTTGGTGATGATATTTTTAACCCTATCATCTATTTCTTTATAAGCTAAAAGCATAACTCTGTATTTTATTTCTCTACTTGACATAATGCTCTCCCCTTTCCCTGTCTTATATAAGATATACCCCCAGTATTTTATTATAAACTTTATTAAATGTATAAGGGGAATCTTAGATTTCATTAGTAAAGGGCGATATATATCGCCCTTTTAAATCTCTATATTTTCAATCCTTCCCCTTTTGAGCTCTTGGATCTGATATCATTTCATATCCACCTAATGCTGCCATGGTAATTAATATTGCGTTTAATATGGTAATAATTATTCCTTGAAATCCATATCCTATTTTGCTAAAGAAAAAAGTTAAAATTAATGCTATTATAAATGCGTAAAGTCTAACAAAACCATCGCCAAATTGTTTTTTTACTATGGATTTAGTAAATTGTACTATAAGGTTTGTGGCTAAAACTAAACCTACAAAGGTAGTTAATATATCTGGTGTCATAAAATCGTTGTACATCATTTCACCCCCTTTGACCGATATATCATGGTAATTATCTCTTCTCTAGTTGCCACATCCATTGGTCTTTTTCCATCAGTAATTTTATTTTTAATTGCCCAATTCCACGCCTCTTTAGCCCAAGGGGATGGTTCATTGCTTAAAATTTTAAAAACATCACTTTTAAACTTTTCCCATCCTTCCCAATTATTATAGTTAAATATATTGGGGCAATTTTTACCTGACCAATCAAAATGCCTTTTTAATCTGTCTATTCCCCAATTTCTTTCTAATAAGATTTTAGTCACTAATTCCACTGTATTTTCTAATGCTTTTTGTCTATTTCCTGATTCGCAAATTTCTATGCCAATAGATTTATAATTCCCCTCCTTGACACCAGAATGATAGGCTAATTCGTTTAAGGGGATAGCCTCTATAATTTCTTTTTCATCTACTACAATATGCCAAGAAGCTACCCTATTATTATTTGGATTAATTAGCCAATTTTTTTCATTTTGAGCAGTAGATTTAGAATTTCCTGTGGAATGTATGGTTATATATTCTGGTATTATTCTAATTCCAGGTCTTTTATCCTTATTAATAGATATATGCTGAATTTTATAATTCATACTATTCACCCCCACTACAATATATAATTAAAATTGAAATTATTTACTAAAAAAGACCTGTCCCCTTTATTTGATTTCAAATGAAAGGGACTGTCCCCTTCATTTGAAAGATAAAAAAATGGCATAGCCGAATATCTACGACTATGCCAAATTTTTTTATCTTTCAATTTCAACTTCTGTAACTAATTTTGGTGAATTAGTTAAAGTATCTGCAACAGGGCAGGTTCTATCTATAAATTCTACAAATTTATTTATATCTTCTTCAGAAGAACTAGATTTTATATATATTTTACTTCTTACTTCAGAAAGGCCTACTTTAACATCAGGATTTTTTCCCATAAATCCATCTGGGTCTAAATCCCCTTCTACTTCTATTCTAAAATCTTTTAAATCAATGCGGTGGGCCTTTGCAAAGCAGCTTGCCACTATACATTTACAAGCACCTAATGCACATAATACAGCCTCTACTGGATTCATTCCTAAATTTGATCCATTTAATTCTTTAGGTTCATCTAAAACAATCTTATGTTCTCTTGAACTACATTCTACTTTTAAGCCTTCTTTTAATACAGATGTACCTTTAAAAACTTCTTTTGCCATTTTTAACCCTCCTTTTATATTACTACGGATATATTATATTCCCAAAATTTTAGCATGTCAATTATTTCACAATTAAGACTTTTCTTATGTTTTACAATTATTATTCTAAAAGAAGGATACAAATATACCCCTTCCACAAAATGGAAGAGGATTTTTTCTACAATATCTTTTTTAAAAATTCCCCAGTATAAGAACCTTCTGTCCTGGCTATTTCTTCAGGTGTACCTTCGGCTACAATATTTCCACCTTTATCTCCACCTTCGGGGCCTAGATCTATTATATAATCTGCTGTTTTTATTACATCTAAATTGTGCTCTATTACTATTACTGTATTGCCTCCTTCTACTAATTGGTCTAGGACTTTCACCAATTTATGAATATCAGCCATGTGAAGCCCTGTAGTAGGTTCGTCTAATATATATATGGTTTTTCCTGTGCTTCTTTTACTTAATTCTGTGGCGAGTTTCACCCTTTGGGCTTCTCCGCCAGATAGTTCTGTAGAGGATTGACCTAGTTTTATATAGCCTAAGCCTACATCATATAAAGTTTGAAGTTTTCTATTTATTCTAGGTATATTCTCAAAAAATTCTAAGGCCTCTTCCACAGTCATATCTAATACATCTGATATGGTTTTTCCCTTATATTTAATCTGTAATGTTTCTCTATTGTACCTTTTTCCTTTACATACTTCACAAGGAACATATACATCGGGGAGAAAGTGCATTTCTACTTTCAGTATTCCATCTCCATTACAGGCCTCACATCTTCCGCCTTTTACATTAAAGCTAAATCTACCTTTTTTATAACCTCTCATTTTAGCCTCTGGTGTCATGGCATAAATATCTCTAATATAGTCAAATACACCAGTATAGGTGGCAGGATTAGATCTTGGAGTTCTACCTATGGGAGATTGATCTATAACTATTGCTTTATCTAAATATTCTAATCCCTTTATTTCTTTGTGTTTACCAGGCTTAATTTTAGCTCTGTTTAATTTTTGTGCTAAGGCTTTATATAATATTTCATTTACTAAAGTACTTTTTCCAGAACCAGATACTCCTGTGATACAGGTTAAAACCCCTAGGGGAATTTTCACATCTATATTTTTTAAATTGTTTTCACTAGCTCCTATAATTTCTAACCAATTTCCATTGGGCTTAGTTCTTTCCCTTGGAATTTCAATGGCTTTTTTACCTGATAAATATTGTCCAGTTATGGAATTTGGATTTTTCTTTATTTCTTCCACATTTCCCTCAGCTACTATATAGCCACCATGAATTCCTGCACCAGGTCCTATGTCTATTATATGATCTGCACAATACATGGTATCCTCATCATGTTCTACTACTATTAAGGTATTGCCTAAATCTGTTAGATTTCTTAAGGTTTTTAAAAGTTTAGCATTATCCCTTTGATGTAGTCCAATACTAGGTTCGTCTAATACATAGATTACCCCTACAAGACTTGAGCCAATTTGTGTAGCCAATCTTATTCTTTGAGATTCCCCACCAGATAGTGTACCTGCACTTCTAGATAATGTTAAATATTCTAGTCCTACATCTTGAAGGAATTTTAATCTTTCCTTTATTTCTTTTAACACTTGATGCCCTATTAGTTCTTGTATCTCATCTAATTCTAGATTTTCAAAAAACTCCAAGGACTTGTCTATAGATAAATTTGTAAGCTCCGCTATATTAAGCCCACCTATTCTAACCGCTAAAACCTCATCCTTTAATCTATTACCTTTACAAGTAGGACAAGGTATTTCTGCCATATAATCATCTATTCTATCCCTCATATAGTCTGAATTGGTTTCAGTATATCGTCTTTCTAAATTAGGAATTACCCCTTCAAATTTTCCATTATATTGTCTTAAGCCATTATAATGAGATTGAAATTTAAAAGAAATTACCCTATCAGTTCCATATAAAAGCTCATCCATAAATTTCTTTGGTGCTTCTTTTAGTGGTGCATCTAGACTAAAATTATTGTCCTCTGCCAAGGTCTTAAAAATTTGATAATAATAGGTAGACTCATTAGCAGTACTAAATGGAGCTATTCCCCCTTGATTTATACTTAAATCTAAATTTGGAATTACCTCCTCTATATCTACTTCCTTGTGATAACCAATGCCATTACAAGTGGGGCAGGCTCCAAAAGGAGAGTTAAAGGAAAACATTCTAGGACTTAATTCTTCTATAGCCACATTACAATCTGGACAGGCTAGTTTTTCACTAAAAGTAATTGTCTCTCCATCTATAATATCTACCATTACTAAACCATCTGATAATCTTAAAGCCGTTTCTAAAGAGTCGGCAAGTCTTCCTTCTATTCCTTCTTTAACAATTAATCTATCTATTACTATTTCAATATTATGTTTTTTATTTTTTTCTAATTTTATTTCATCGGTAATTTCATGCATTTCTCCATCTATAACAAGTCTTACAAATCCTTCTTTTTTAATATTTTCTATTATATTTTTGTGCTCTCCTTTTTTACCCCTTATAATAGGAGACAATATTTGTATTTTAGTTCTATCTTCTAATTCCATTATTTTATCTACCATTTGTTCTACTGTTTGACTAGAGATTTCCTTACCACATTTATAGCAGTAAGGAGTCCCTATTCTAGCATATAATAGTCTTAAATAATCATATATTTCTGTAACCGTGCCTACAGTAGAACGAGGATTTTTGCTAGTAGTTTTCTGATCAATGGATATGGAAGGAGATAATCCCTCTATATATTCTACATCTGGTTTATCCATTTGGCCTAAAAATTGCCGCGCATAGGAAGACAGACTTTCCACATATCGCCTTTGCCCTTCTGCATATATAGTATCAAAGGCCAAAGAAGACTTCCCCGAGCCACTTAGGCCTGTTATTACAGTCATTTGATTTCTAGGTAATTCTACATCTATATTTTTTAAATTATTTTCCTTAGCACCTTTTATTATTATTTTATCCTTTTGCAATTATTATCACCTCGGTTATGCTTACGCAAATTTTAAATTTTTAATTGTAAATTGTAAATTGTCTGGGTCAAGCTTTTGAGCTGGGTGCATTACTTAAGCCCTGCGTCTTGCATCTTCTTAAGCTGTATCATTCTGTCCCTTAATTCTGCTGCTTTTTCAAAATTTAATTCTTCTGCTGCTTTTAGCATAGCAGATTGTAGTGCTTCTATCATTGTGCCAATTTCTTCACCTGAGAATATTTCTTCATTATATTTTTCCTCATCTTCTAAAGCTACAGTAGCCTCTATTACATCCCTTACATCTTTTACTATGGATTTAGGGATTATATTGTGCTCTTTATTATATTTATCTTGGATTTCTCTTCTTCTATAGGTTTCTTCTATGGCTTTTGACATGGATTTTGTGATATTGTCTGCATACATTATTACCTGACCATTTATATTTCTAGCTGCCCTTCCTGTAGTTTGAATTAGTGCGGTCTCAGATCTTAAAAATCCTTCCTTATCTGCATCTAATATGGCCACTAGGGATACTTCTGGCAGGTCTAAACCTTCCCTTAGTAGATTTATTCCCACTAAAACATCGTATTTTCCTAGCCTTAAATCTCTAATGATTTCCATTCTTTTAATAGTATCCACATCTGAATGAAGATAGTTTACCTTTATTCCAATCTCTTTAAAATAATCTGTTAAATCCTCTGCCATTTTCTTAGTCAAAGTTGTAACTAATACCCTTTCTTTTCTTTCTGTTCTAATTCTAATTTCATTTACTAAATCATCTATTTGATTATCTGTAGGCCTTACATCTATTTTTGGATCTAAAAGTCCTGTAGGACGAATTATTTGCTCCACTGTATTTTCAGTATGTTTTAATTCATAGGGGCCTGGAGTGGCAGATACAAATATTATTTGATTTATAAGTCCTTCAAACTCCTTAAATTTTAACGGTCTATTGTCTAAAGCAGAAGGCAGTCTAAAACCGTATTCTACCAAATTAGTCTTTCTAGATTTATCCCCTTCATACATACCCCCGATTTGGGGTACAGTTACATGAGATTCATCTATTATAATTAAAAAATCATCTGGAAAATAGTCTATTAATGTATAGGGTCTAGAACCTGCCGGCCTTCCAGATAAATGTCTAGAATAATTCTCTATTCCCTGACAAAATCCCATTTCCTTTAGCATTTCAATATCGTAATTAGTTCTTTGTTCTAATCTTTGGGCTTCTAATAATTTTTCCTTTCCCCTCAATTCTTTTAATCTTTCTTCTAATTCTTTTTCTATGGAAACAATGGCCTTATCTATTTTATCTTGTGGGGTTGCATAATGGGATGCAGGAAATATGGATACATGATTTCTAGCCCCAATAATCTCCCCTGTAAGATAATTAATTTCCACTATTCTATCTATTTCATCTCCAAAAAACTCTACTCTAATGGTATTATCACTGGAAGAGGCAGGAAATATTTCTAATATATCTCCCCTTACTCTAAAGGTACCTCTAGTAAAATTTATATCATTTCTAATAAATTGAATATCAATTAATTGCCTCATGATTTCATCCCTATCTTTAATCATGCCTGGCCTTAAAGACACCATTAAGTTTTCATAATCAATTGGATCTCCTAATCCATATATACAAGATACGGATGCTACAATAATTACATCTCTTCTTTCAAATAAGGATGCTGTGGCAGAGTGCCTAAGTTTATCTATTTCGTCATTTATAGAGGCATCTTTTTCAATATAAGTATCTGTTTGGACTACATAGGCCTCTGGTTGGTAATAATCATAATAGGATACAAAGTATTCTACAGCACTATTTGGAAAGAATTCTTTAAACTCACTGGCTAATTGATAGGCTAAAGTTTTATTATGAGCTATTACTAAGGTGGGTTTTTGAACCTTTTCAATTATATTAGCCATGGTGAAGGTTTTCCCTGAGCCTGTTACACCTAATAAGACTTGATGTTTTTTGTTTTCCATTATGCCACGAGCTAGGGCATCAATGGCCATAGGTTGATCTCCTGTGGGTTTAAAACTAGATTCTATTTTAAATTTACTCATATTATCACCTCAAATTTGAACATTTGTTCCGTAATGCTAATTATATTATATTATAATAAGTAAAAAAGTCAAAAGTTTTTTTGTATTAAAATAAAATATATTGAACATTTCTCTATAATATTATAAACTAGTAAAGAGGGAGGATGTATTATTATGAAAAAATTTATATTCCTTTTAATCATTATGCTTTTTGCATCTATATTAAATGGCTGCCACTCTATTGATAATAAACCCTTTACCATTGTGGACAAAGTAGATGAAGAATCCTTAGACTTTAAGATTGAAAATATTGTATTATCAAAAGGATTTCAAACTACAGATCCTAATGTAGAAGTAATTAAGAAAGGCAAAAACTTAAAACTATTAGCATCCTTAGGTATAGTAGAAAGCTCTGGAGTTACTGTGGATAAAATAATTAAATCAGATAGCAATGTGGATATATATATAAATAGTTTACAAGATAAAGGGAAAATACAATTGGCCGTTCCCCAAATTATGATTGAAATTCAAAGCCCTATTGAAGAAAAATTCGAGGATTTGCATTTCAATATTATTAATCAAAATTATGAGCCTATACATTTAAAATTTAATAAAAAGCAAATATTAAGTAGTATATATTCTCAATATAAAATTACCACAAATACTGTTCCAAATATATCTTTAACTAAACCTAAAGACGAAATAATTTGGAATGTGGATTTTCAAAATATATATGATAAAGAAAATTACAAATCTCCATTAATTAATTTTAATGTAAAGGTAGATGCTCTTACGGGGAAAATAATAGATTCAAAGAAAGTCAATATTTCTAGCTATATAGATGATGGCTATTTATTAGATTATATACCCAATAATCATATATTATATAAAAAGCAGGAAGTAAATGAGGGTGAAAGTTATGAAACCCTTTGGGTCTACGATGTAGAAACAAAGGAAAAATCCAAAATATATATTTCTAAAAATAAAATTCAATCTGCAATATTTAGCCCTGAAGATAATTATATTGCTGTTTTAGAAATAGATGATAAAAATTCAGATTTATATATTATTCCACAAAAAAATAAAATTGCATATAAAATAACGCCTAATAATTACCTCCATCCAAAATTGATTAAGTGGAAGGAAGATAATAATCTCTATTTTATAAATGCTGATGAAAATCGTTCTACTTTATTGTCCTATAATTTGGGTGAAAATCTACATAAAGAGATTTTATCTGTAGAATTTAAACCTGAAGAGTTTGATGTTCTAAATAATAATTATATTTTTATTCAAGAGGAAAAAGATGCAGTCAATAAAAAAATCTTTGTATCTAAAAATGGTAAGGATTTAGAAGAATTGGATACAGGATTTAAAGCTAAGTTTTATGATGAAAATACTATAATCTATCTAAAAAATATAGAAAAGGAAGATAAAAATATCCTAAAAATATACGATATGGTAAGTAAGGAAAGCAAAGAATTGGATTATAATATTTCCAATTATTTTCTATTAAATAATGAATATATAGCATTTATAGAAAAAAATACTTGTAATAATGATTATACTCTATATAAATATAATGTGCCAAATAGCTGTGCATTGCCCATAGCAAATGTAAATAGCGATAAGATTTACTATGATCAAAGTAATAATATTGGATATATAGCCTTAAAGCCACCTTCTGAGGAAAGTATAAATCCAATTATATATTCTGTGGATTTAGGCGAATTAGGTTTTTGACCAATTTTAAATTGTGAATTGTGAATTGTGAATGTTCGGGGTCTATCTTTCGGGTGGGCGGAGATCCTAAGTGCAGTAGTATATTGTCATTCTGAGGGCGTAGCCCGAAGAATCTCCGACCTGAAATTTCGACCCTAATAAATTTACAATTTAAAATTCACAATTCACAATTTGCGCAAGCATTGCGCATACTTAGTTTCTAAACCTTGCCTTCCTCTTTTTAAACTTATCCAATGTCCTAGAAATAAAAGACTTCTTCTCTTTCTCATTTATCATAAATTGATATTCATCTATTCCACCCACTGTTAATAGTCCTAAATTATTTATGCCATTTTTATAATCCTGAAATTCCTTTGTGATTAATCTTCTATCTCTATTTAATATTTCCATCCAAATATAATTAGGACTATGGCTTAAAATTCCTTCTACATCCCTGTCTGAATATATTCTATTTCCATTTAAAGAGATTATTATATCCCCTGATTCTAAATTTAGTCTTTTACCTATGCTCTTAGGTAGTACATCTAATATTTTTAGTCCTTGGGAACTTGGTTTAAATAGGTACTTTCCATTTTCCTCTTTTTTCTGGCCTATTTTAATTACTATTTCATGTCCTAGTGGAGAAAATATAGCACCTATATATTTAAAAATTTCATAATTCATAGATAGTTTTGCAAAGACTATTAATATTACACTAAAAATAAAAAGTATTCCTGCGCTTTCCCTAGCCTTTTTTTCTGGATAATTAGTTAAGGCATAGTCTCCATAACCTGATATTGCCATTACAGTAGCTGGATATATAATATTTCCATTTATGAAAATTATAAATGGAACAGGCCAAAATCTATTTAATACAAATCCTCCAACGACATCCCCTTCCCTTTCCATAAAAACTGGGGATCTCATAGCATTTCCATCTACTAAAATTAAAAAACTTTCTACTAAATGAAGTACTCCCACTACCATTAATATTCCCGAAACATTTATATCTGAATAGCCAATTATTAGGCTAAGCAAAGCTATAATCCCGCCAGCATAGGAAAAGCAAATAAATCTAGGACTAATTAAAGACAGTCCTAGTGCTAAGGGAAGTAGAAAATAAAAATCTTTCGGATTTATGGTAGTTCCCATAAGAATAAATATTATACTGGCAATTAATCCCCCCAATAGACCAAAGGCTGTAGATATTAAAGTATTGTACAGCCTTTTTTCTAATGTCCCTATTTTCTTATATTGAAGAAATATAATAGTGATTACCACTAAAAATAGGGGAGATTTTAGAGAATATAATATATTTCTTAAGGAATAGTATGCAATTTCTAAAAAAAGCTGCATATAAAACTCTCCTTATTTTTTAATTATTTCTTTCATTTTATTTATCGCTGTTTGTAATTGAGTATCCTGTTCTAAATTATCCAATCCTATTTGTTCCACATTTTCTGGTAACTCTACTACTATATCTGGTTCTATGCCTATACCATGGATATTAATGCCATTTGGGGTAAAGTATTCTGAAGTAGTTAATTTAAAACCTGAACCATCAGACATTTGTTTAATCCTTTGAACTATTCCTTTTCCAAAGGTCTTAGTCCCAATTAATAGGCCCCTTTCCCTATCCTTTATAGCACCAGCAAAAATTTCTGATGCAGAGGCAGAGCCTTCATTTACTAAAACTACTAAAGGTATATCTGTGTGTTTACTTGTGGATTTCTCATAATATCTTTCTCCATTTCTAGTTTCTGTGTATACAATTACCCCTTCATCTAAAAACTCATCTGTAATATCCACACATACATCTAGCAATCCTCCTGGATTATAGCGAAGATCAATTATTAATCCTTCAATGTTTTTATTCAATAAAGCATCTAAATCTTTTTTAAAATCCTTATAGGTTAATTCATCAAATGAAGTGATTCTAATATAACCTATACCATCATCTATTACACTAGACTTAACAGTTACAAGTCTAATTTCTTCTCGCATAATATTCATATCTATATATTGATTCTTGCCCTCTTTGTCTTTTCTTAATACAGTAATTTTTACTTCAGTTTTAGGTTTTCCCTTCATTAATTTAACTGCCTTATCCATATTATCCGCAGTAAATTCTTGTCCTTCTACCTTAATAATCTTATCCCCTGTTTTTAATCCTGCTCTCTCCCCAGGCGTATCTTCTATTGGTGCCACTACAGTTATTAAATTATCTTCACCAGGGGTAACAATTACCCCAATACCTCCATATATGCCCTTGGTATGTTCAGTAAAATCCTTGAACTCATCCTTAGTCATATATACAGAATAAGGGTCTTCTAAAGACTGAAATAGCCCCTTTAGCTGTCCCTCAAATAATTGCTCATCACTTACTTCCCTTAAATAATTTTCCTTTACATAGGATTCTAAATTTATGGCCTTAGCATATTTTTCATAGTTAGCAGCCAATTCTTCATATTCCTTTCTAGGAATCGTAACTCTATCCTTAGACTTTATGGTAGCCATATTGGTTATACCAAAAGTTAGAATATTAGTTAGTATCAATAAAATTACCACAAAAGTTATAGCTTTTTTCCTTGACATTTTCTCACCTCAATTTATGGACTTATGTATTCTAGTTTATTAGTCCTGTCAAATTATTATACCATACTATAAAATAAAAAAAAGGGGATTTTATTTCCCCTTTAGCCATGGTTCTGGATCTACATAAGAGCCACTTTTTCTAACTTCAAAATGACAATGAGGTCCTGTGGAAAAACCTGTACTGCCTGCCTTAGCTATAGTTCCACCTCTTTTGACCTGAGCACCCTCGCTTACAGATAGAGAAGAATTGTGTCCATATAGTGTAACAATGCCTCCACCATGGTCTATCATTATGGCTTTGCCATATCCACCAAGGGTCCCCGAATATATAACTGTGCCATCAGCAGCAGCTACTATTGAAGTACCAGTAGGTGCAGGAATATCTATTCCTGTATGTAGCTTATTTGTCTTAAATATTGGATGAATTCTATATCCAAAGTACGAAGAAATTTTATTATGCCCTGGTACTGGCCATCCCATTTTCCCACCTGAATAGGGTCCATCTACCCTTTGCCTTTTTACAATTTCTGCTTCAAGATTCTTGGCTTGTTTGTTTAATTCATCATATAGTCTTTCGGATTCCTTTATATCATTTTTCAAATTAGCCGCCAATTGTTCCTTAGACCTAGTAGCTCTGGCTAAATCATTCTTTCTTTCATTCAATTTAGATTTGGTAGCCTCTACTGAAACTCTTTGGGCTTGTAATTCTACCTTTTTATTATCTATGATATTCCTTTGTTCTTTCATAAATTTAATTAATTCCACATCATGATCTGTAATAGATTGAATCATCTGTTTTCTAGACAATAAATCCCTTATATCGGCTGACGCTAATAAAACCTCTAGATAGCCTACATTTCCATTTTTATACATAACTCTTAATCTGGAATTAAAAGTTTCCTGTTTGTCTTCTATATTCTTTTCCGCTTTTTCTAATTCTTTTGTGGTTACCTCTATATCTTCATTTAATTTTTTTAAATCCTTTTCTACTTCTTCTAGTTCTAGCTGAGACTTGTCCATTTCCTTGTCAAGAGCTGCTATTTCTGCCTCTACATCCTTCGATTGATTTTGCAATTCTTGAATTTCCTTTTTCTTTTCGTTCATTTGTTGGGTAGTGCTATTCTTTTTCTTTTTTAGGCCTTCCAAATTATCTGCAAATACAAATAAGGTGTTAAATACTAAGACGAAAGCCAAAATTAGATATATGGTCCTTCTCTTACTAGACATTTTTTTCTCCCCCTTTAAACATTTAAAAATCTCTTTAAGGATAACATTGAACCTAAGGCACCTATTCCCATTCCTATGGCCACGAAAATAATAGAAATATCCTTTATTAAAGCCTTAGGTGGAACTAAATATACTGTAAATAATACATATAATTCAGTACTTAGACTATGGAAAAAGTAGGTATATCCACGATTTACAATTATTATGGATAAAATTGCACCAATTAATCCAAATATCACTCCTTCAATTACAAAGGGCCCACGGATATAGCCATTGGTGGCTCCTACATATTTCATTATATTTATTTCTCGTTTCCTAGCTGCTACAGTAATTTTTATAGTATTAGATATAATAAATATGGATATAAATATGAGGATTAGGATTACTATTAAGCCTCCACCTCTAACATAATTGGCTATTATCAGCATTTTTTCTATTAACTCCTGATAATAATTCACATCCTCTACCCCATCTAATCCACTAATTTTTTCCACTACCTGATTTGCATATTCTATATCCTTTAATTTTACTATATAGGAATTAGGAAGGGGATTAGTCTCTAATCCTTCTAAAAGATAGGCATTTTCCTCCCATCCTTTTTTCATATCGCGTAAGGCCTCTTCTTTAGACTTATATTCTACAGCCAAAACTCCTGGATTTCCTAAAGCTTCTTTTTCTATAGCCTTGGCGTTTTCTTCTGATATATCATCATCTAAAAATACTTGTATTTCATCAAATTTACTCTTAGTTTCCACTACTAAATTGTTTATGCTTAATACCATAATCAAAACTATGCCAAGTATTATTAATACTGCTGTAATGGAGCCAATAGATGCCACGCCCATTCCCCTATTTCGCCAGGCTCCCTGAAAACCTTGCTTTATTATATTTTTATATATACGAAATCCCATTTTCATACACGCCTTTCTCTTCATCTCGTACTATTTTTCCAGATTCAATGGCAATTACACGTTTTTTCATAACATTTACTATATCTTTAGCATGAGTAGCCATAAGAACTGTAGTACCGCGTCTATTAATATCCTTTAAAGCCCCCATTATCTCCCAAGCAGTGTCTGGGTCTAGATTCCCTGTAGGCTCGTCCGCTATTAGTACAGGTGGATTATTTACTATGGCACGAGATATGGCCACTCTCTGATGTTCTCCCCCAGATAATTCGTCTGGATAACAGTGAGCCTTGGAACTTAAATCTACCATACTAAGTACCATAGGAACATTTCTTCTAATATCCCTAGGATGTGCACCTACAATTTCCATGGCAAAGGCTATGTTTTCGTATACAGTTTTATTTGGAAGCAATCTAAAATCCTGAAATACTACCCCTATATTTCTTCTAATGTAAGGGATTTTTCTATTTCTAACAGAGGTAATATCTATATTATTTAAACGAATTGCCCCCGAGGTGGGATTTTCCTCCTTTAACAAAAGTTTTATTAAAGTAGATTTACCTGCACCACTAGGTCCTACTAAAAATACAAATTCTCCTTTATTTATAGAAAGGCTAACATTTGTT
>DAIMNI010000006.1:15821-44485 GCA_036720245.1 Tissierellia bacterium
AAATTCTATCAAACAGTTTCACCTCTATGTAATCATTTTGTAACTATATATATAATTATAACATATAAATCGTCTTTTTTTCTAAATTTTTTTTAGAATTTCTTGGATTTTTTTACATATCCCATCTTATATTATATTATAATATAGATTAATGGATAAATAAATAGTAGGGAGTGGTAATATTGGATAAAAAAGCACTAAGGCAAGAAATAACAGGAAAAAGGTCCCAATTGGCAAATGAAGAAATTATAGAAAAATCTACAGAAATAAAAAATAAACTTTTTGAGTTAGAAGAATTTAAAAAGGCTAATTTTATATTTTCTTTTATTAGCTTTAGAGATGAAATCCATACCCATGATATTATTAAAGAAACTTTAAATATGGGAAAAAGGGTTGGAGTACCTATAACTATAGATAAACCAAGAAAATTATTAGTATCTGAAATAAAGGATTTTGAAAAAGAATTGGAAATAGGCTATTACAATATATTAGCACCAAAAAAGGAATTTGAAAGAATAGTATCTCCTGATTTAGTAGATTTAGTTTTGGTACCAGGATTGGCCTTTGATAAATCTGGCTATAGAACTGGTTATGGCGGAGGATATTATGATAGATTTTTTGCAAATGCCAATAAGGATATGGTTAAGGTAGGACTATGTTTTGATTTACAAATAATCCCTGAGGTTCCTAGGGATATTTATGATATTCCTGTAGATTATATTATTACAGAGACTAGTATTATAAAGCCAATTAGCAAAATAGAAAAATAAATTCTATTATTTTCCCCTAAAAATGGTATAATAGAAAATGGTAGTGAAATTATTTTTTATTTTAGGAGGAATACTAATGGTACGAACCGTAGGCACTACAGTAAGAGGCATAAGGACTCCCATAGTTAAAGAGGGAGACGATATAATCGATATTGTAGTGGATTCTGTTTTGGAGGCCGCAAAACAAGAAAATATTGAATTTAACAATAGGGATATTGTTGGAATTACAGAATCCTTAGTAGCAAGAGCCCAAGGAAATTATGCCAATGAAAAAGATATTGTTAAAGATATAAATAATAAATTTAAAAATGATATTGGAGTTGTATTTCCCATATTAAGTAGAAATAGATTTTCCATAGTTTTAAAGTCCATAGCTATGACAGGGAAAAAAGTATATCTGATTTTAAACTATCCTACTGATGAAGTAGGAAATCAGCTAATGGATACAGAAAAAATGTACGAATTAGAAATCAACCCCTATGCTGATGTATTAAGTGAAAGTGAATATAGAAAATTGTTTGGGGAAAATGTCTGTCATCCTTTTACAGGTATAGATTATATAAAATTTTATAAGGATTTAGCCATAAAGAATAATATAGAAATATATCTTTCTAATGATCCAAAAACAGTGCTAAAGTATACAGAAGATGTCTTAGTTGCAAATATTCACAATAGAAAAAGAACTAAAGAAATCCTAAGAAAAGCAGGTGCTAAAACTGTTTTAGGACTAGATGATATATTAACTGAGCCTGTGGATAATAGTGGATACAATCCAGAATATGGACTATTAGGTTCTAATTTATCAACAGAAACTCAAGTTAAATTATTCCCAAGAAATAGCCAGTATTATGTAGATGAAATTCAAAAGAAATTAAAAGAAAAAACAGGAAAAACTTTAGAGATTATGATATATGGTGATGGAGCTTTTAAAGACCCTGTAGGGAGAATTTGGGAACTAGCAGACCCAGTAGTATCTCCAGGATATACCTCTGGCTTAGAGGGTACTCCAAATGAAATTAAATTAAAATATTTGGCTGATAATGAATTAAGGGATTTAAAGGGTAAAGAAGCAGCAAAGGCCATTAAAGATAAAATAGATAAGAAAGACAAGGATTTAGTAGCCCATAAAGAATCCTTAGGAACCACCCCTAGGAGAATAACCGATTTATTAGGTTCACTATGTGATTTAACCTCCGGTAGCGGAGATAAAGGAACTCCTGTGGTTTTGATACAAGGATATTTTGATAATTTTGCAACAGAATAATGCGCCAGGGAGAACCGTCCCCCTTGGCGCATTATTTTTTCATATCTATTCCCTTTTGTTTAAATTGTTTGTCCACATATCTTCTTAATAAATTTCTAATTACTGCTGCAGTGGGTACTGCAAATAACATACCCCAGACTCCAAAGAAACCTCCACCTATCATTATAGAAAGTATTATCCAAAATGGTTTTAACCCTACTTGTACTCCAAGTATTTTAGGTCCTAAATACAATCCATCAAATTGCTGTAATAAAAATATAAATAAAGCAACCCATAATGCCTTAAATGGTGAATAGAATAATGTTATTATAATAGCTGGAATTGCTCCAATAAAGGGTCCAAAATAGGGTATCATATTGGTAATACCTACTATCAATGAAATAAGCAGTCCATAATGAACTTTCATTATGGCACAACCTATAAAACACATTATTCCTATTATTAAAGAATCTAATAATTTCCCTACAAAGAATTTAGAAAAAGCATCCTTAACTTCCTCAAGTACACCTAATACCCCATCTGCTTTCCCAACGGGAAATACGGCATAGATGATCTTATTAAGATTATATTTAAAGTATTCCTTATCTTTTAAGATATAAACAGATATTATAGAACCTAGTATAAAATTAATTAGATTTGAAGTTATTGATATCGCCTGGTCTAAAGTTTTGTTTAACATAGGAGTTAGATTTTTCCCTAGTTTTCCTAATAATCCATCTAGTGAATTTTTAATATAATCTACTACTCCAAATTTATCTATTCCCTCTAGAAGTCCTGGAGTTTTAGTTATCCACTTTTTAGTTTCATTAATATAATATGGAATCTCATTTACTAGATTTTTTATACTATCTATTACTCTTGGTGTAATTATGGTAAAAAATAATACTATAAGACCAAAGAAAAACACATATACTATTAAAACATTTACCCATCTTTTAAATTTAAAATTATTTTCTAACATTTTTAGTAATGCATTTAGAAAGAAAGCAATTAGTAGTGCCCAAACAAAAGGCTTTAAAATTTTACCTACTTTTCCAAAAAAGTCTGAGTTATCTACAAGCTTCCATAGCAAAAGAGATATTATGAGCATAATGTAAAATTTAATATAAGAGAATTCTTTTTTGTTTTTGATTTTTATTCCTCCCTCCTAAAACCCACTTGGCTAAAGCCAATAAGGTTCTTAGGTGCTATAAAGATTTTTTCAATTTAGTTTTTCGTTTATATTATTATATATTACTATTACCCTCATGTAAAGAAAAATGAGCCAAAAGCCTAGACCTTTGACTCATTCATATTCGATTTCCAATTTTATGTTTTCTGGCATATCTTTTAAATTGGTCTTTACTATAGTAAAAGGATAGGTAAAAGATTGGGCGACTATATCGTCCTCTGCTGGATCTTTAAACTTTGCATGTACTATTAAATCGAATTCCTCTTTAGTTATTTGTTCTTTTATAATTTTGTCCACATCTACAGTATAGCCTCCGGTATTTTTTTCTCCCCTCATAACTAATATATATACTTCATCATTTAAGCGTAGAGTAAGAGCTCTCTCTTCAGCCAAGTATTTAGGTAGAATTTCCTTGATCTTTTCTGGAATTTCAGATGATTCTAAAACCTTATACTTCACAGTCCTATCACCCTTATTAAAAAATTTTGGAATGAAAATTAATGCTAATATAATTAATAGAATAATCCCTAAAACTATCGATTGTCCCTTTTTCAAATCCATCCCTCCAAGTAAAATATCTTATACTATAATATTCCTTGAGGATGGATTTTATGATTTATTATTTTTTAATCTCTTCAAAGCCTTCGCCTAATACTTCAGACATTTCCGCAACCATAATAAAAGCATCTTTATCTATATCATTTACGATACTTTTAATTTTCATAAATTGAGGTCTGCTGACAACACAAAGAAGTATGTCTTTTTCCTCTTTTGTATACATGCCCGTACCTTTAAATAATGTAACACCTCGTTCTAAATCCGCTATGATTCTTTCACTAATTTCTTTTGGCTTTTCAGTAATAATCAAGAATCCCTTTGAATAACCTATACCCTCTAATATTAAATCTATAACTTTAGCTGTAACAAATAGTGAAATTATAGAATAAAGAGAAGCATCTAGGTTTTTAGCCGCAATCCCAGCGAAAATCACTACTAATCCATCTATGGACATCATAAAAGTGGATATGCCAATGGAAGGAAATGATTTATTAAATAAAGCACCGATTAAATCTGAGCCACCTGTGGTACCCCCAAATCTAAATACCATACCCAAGCCAATACCAGCTACTAAACCTCCAAAAATAGAAGCTAATAAATAGTCTGGAGTTACAGCTTGAAGGGGTATCACCTTTAGAAAAAAAGATAGGACTGCCGTAGAATAAAGTGTTTTCCAGCCAAAACTTTTCCCAAGAGTCATTAAAGCTATTATAAGCAGTGGAATATTAACAGCTAAGTTTGTAATATATACTGGAATACCTGTTATTTGCTTTAAAACTATGGCAAAACCTGTAACACCACCTGGTGCAATAGCATTTGGCTCTAAGAAAAAAGCTAAACCTATAGCTAATAGAAACACACCTATGGTTAAGCCTATAATATCTATAAATTTCCTATACCAAGATTGCTTCATATAATTCCTCCTATTCTATTGCATCTTTTGAAAATAGTACCTGCAGCATAAACTTAGGTATTACCATTTGTCTTTTAATTCTAGAAGGCTCTTTTATTAATCTGTAAAGCCATTCTAAACCAAGTTTTCTATAAATATCAGGTGTTTTTTTCAAATTACCTGATAAAATATCCATAACTCCACCATTTCCTATTATTACTTTTCCTGTAATTTTACTTTTATTTGTATCTATCCAAATCTCTTGATTAGGAAATCCAAGTCCAACAAAAATAATATCAGGTTCTGCAATATTTATATCCTCTATAATTTTTAGCTCCTCCTGATGGTTTTCGTAATTATTATGACTGCCTTTAAAATAGCCATTATGATACCCCACTATTCTAAGATTTGGATAACTTTTTTGAATATTCTCTGCCGCTAATTTAGCTACCCCTTCCTTGCCACCAAGAAGATATAATTTATAGTTGTTTTCATTAGCTATATTAAGTAATTCCATAGACAAATCATATCCAGTTACTCTTTCCTTCAAAGGCTTTTTCTTAATCTTAGATGCATAAATTAATCCAATGCCATCTGCAGTTATTAAATCTCCTTTATTTATTAATTCCTTAAGATTATTGTTTTCCTTAGCCCCCATAACTATTTCTGGATTTGGAGTATAAATAATTTTTAAATCATTGCCATTTAAATAATTCTTTACTTCCCTTATAGCCTCCTGAAAAGTAATATTGTGTATTTTTACTCCAAATATTTTTATACTATCCATTTAATCACCTACTTTTCCAATAACGCCTTTGCCATATGGGTATTTTTTAGTGCTTCCTTTTTCATATATTGATCTACTTTGACTAAGCTTTCCTTGTAATTTCCCCTATTATCCCAAACCATATCAATTTTTTCTATTAAATCCTGATATTCTATACCCTCTGCTGGACACATATAATCCATATTTATAGATTTTAAAAAGCCTTCAATTTTTGGATCATATACAATGCCCACCATAGGGGTTCCTTGACTAGCTGCATATATTAAAGAATGTAGTCTCATGGCAATTATCATTTCTAAATTTTTAATAATACCCATAATATCCTCAACACTGTATTTATTGGAAAGAATATAAGTAGAATTATTATTTGTCTTTCCTAAAACCCTATTGCCAATTTCCAAATCCTCTGGATAATGCATGGGGATTAAAAGCACATTGGCATTATGTTTCTTTACAATATAGTCTATAGATTTTGCTATATTTACAATTAAATTATCGGAATCCTTCCAATCTCTAAGGGATATTCCTACTAGTGGTTTATTATTTGGTATAGATTCTTTTTCTAAAATCTTTAATACCTTTTCTGGATTTGTAGGGTTTAAAGTAAATACAGGATCTGCTGTAACAAAAATATTTTCATTTTTCACTTTTAATTCTTCTAAAAATACTCTAGAATCCTCATCCCTTAAAGTAATTAAATCTACTCTATTTAAAATCCTTCTAGTTAAAATCCTATTCATTTTCCCATCTATGGGTCCTACTCCATTGGCATAAACCATTACCTTTTTATTATAATGTTTAGCCAATCTCATAAGACTAATATAATATAATAAAGAACGAGTACTAGTTACATCCTGTAAAAGGCTTCCCCCACCACTTATAAATAAATCACAGGATTTAATAGCCCTTATTACAGCTTTTATGCTAAATCTATCTACTACATTGATTTTATATACTTCTTTAGTGTAATTGGGCTCCTTAGAAAGAGCAGTTATCTCTATATTTTCTATATTTTCATTTAAATCATTAACTATAGCCCTTAAAATAGCATCATCTCCACTATTATCAAAACCATAATAGCCAGAAATTAGTATCTTTTTTGTACCCATAATTATTCTCCTTTTAAGCTAATTTCCCTATGTTTAGCCTCAATTTTCATAAGGGCTAATATAAGTGCAATTAATGTCCAAAAAGTAATTATTATCTTTGGAATATATAATACACTTTCCACTGCACCATGGGCTAATAATGCGGATATACCAGCTAAAACACCAGCCGCCATTGTTTTTATATATTTATCTTCACTTTTTATAAGCCTTTTAATAGAATATTTATATAATATAAATATAAAAGCAATAAAAATTATTAAACCTAATATGCCCAATTCCGCCGTAGTTTGTAAATAAGTATTATGGGAATGGTATGCAGGCATGGTTCTAATATAGCTTTCAAATGTAGTCTTAAAGGGAATGTACCCAAATCCAACTCCTACAAGCCAATTGTCTTTAATAATATCTAGGGTAATTTTCCAAAGTCTAATTCTATAATTATTAGAAGAATCCCCTAGATTCCCAATAGTTAAAATTCTATTTAATATACTTTGAGGTAAGAAATATATCCCCAATAAAGCTATGGGAATAATACTTAATAATAGTTTCTTCTCAATTAGCAAAATAAATATAAGCATGCCAAAGGCAAAGCCTACCCAACCACCTCTAGATAGAGTCAATACTAGTGCTAGTGCTAAAATAAGACTTGTTACTAAATATAAAAACTTTTTACCAAGTTTTTTAGAATTCCAAAAAAGTGCTACGGATATGGGTATGGTCATAATCAAGTATTCTGCGAAAATATTTGGATTTCCAAATACAGAGTAAATCCTCGTCTTTACATCTGGATTATTGGAAAGGTCTATCCATTTATCTTCCATTTCTACTCCTACTTTATACTGATATAGCCCATATAGAGCTAAGATAGTTGCAGAAAAAATTAAAACATTAACTAATATATTAAAATCCTTTTTCGTATTAATATTATTTGCAATAACTACTAAAAAACCAATAGAGGTTAAATGGATTGCTAAATCCCTAAAACTACCAGTTCTATCAATCGAAGTAATAGTTGATATTATTATTAAAAGCACATATAAAATAATGGGAATATCTATGGTTTCCTCTACTAGGGGATTTGTTCTTTTAAATAAAATTTTAAAGAAATAAGCCCCTACCATAAATATCATATACAATAATGCTAAAAGATCTGGCATAAAGGGGATTGCAAAAACGCCTAAATATATGCCAAATTTTACATCATATAAGATTAAAATTATTCCCATAAGACCAAATAAAGCCACAATAAAATATTTTAAATCTAAATTATAATACAGTAGGGAAAAAACAATGCCAAAAACTATAGGTAAAAACATTCCTTTTTTATTTGCTTTATCTACCACCATTGTTCCACTTCCTCATCTACAGTAAAAATACTCACTATAATTTTAATAAACACACTTTCTTTAAAGGCTGAATTTTGGTTTTTTCTAATATTTATTCCAATTAAAGAAATAATTATTAAAAATATAGCAACTATATAAGAACGGCCAAAATAAAAGCCTCTAATTAAATTATTTACAATTAAACCTATGCCAAAAGCCATAAAAAATAGATAAAAGCTCAATAAACATCGATTGTCATCGTAAAATAAAGATTTAATCTGAGTATATAAAAATGAATTAGGACTATATTTTATTATGTTTTTCCTAATGGTCTTAAAGATATTATTTATTCCATTTATAGCTTTAGAATAAGTCCTATATAAAAGGCTTTCTTTCAATACAATACTTTCTTTTCGACAAAAGTTAATTATATGTGAAGAACTAGCTGCAGTTTTAAAGCCCTTAGATAATAAATCATTAAACTTTTTTAAATTACTATATTCATAGGTCTTAACTAAAACATTCCAAAAAGCCACCAATATATATACTAATTTGCTATTGTACATAAAAACACCTCTAGTCCTAATCTATAATTTCTACGCCTAAAATAGTGCCTAGTACTGCAATATTTCTATTCTTAAGTTTAAATTGACTACCTATTCTAATATGTTCTCCACCTGCTATTATTACATCAGGATTCTCGTTTACATTAGCTTCTACAGTCATAGTTACTACATATTTATCTGGCACTTCTGCATTAATCCATTTTCCCTCTGGGGATTCTATAGGTTCCTTATAGGTATCTACTTTCTTATCTATAATATCTCCCAATTTTGTTCCTCTATCATAATGATAAATAGGATCTCCTACTACTACGCCATCTACAGTGGGCATTCTTACATCGGAAACTTCTACTGTAATTAAAGCTTTTTTGCTTTCTGCCTGGGCTTCAGGAGATTTTCTCATTCTGCTTACTCCACCAACAACTAATAGGGCAATTATTAATATTACAGCAAAATCAATAATATTAATAATACCAAATAATTTTCCTTTTTTATCTATTATTTTCATACGCACTACCTCCAGTTTTCTAAAATCTTTTTATATATTTTAATATGTTCTTCTGCCATTCTGGTAGATGAAAAATTTGCTTCTACAGATTTAAATAAATTTTCTCCCATTTCATTTATTCTATCTTTATTGTTTATAAAAAATACAATCTTTTCTGCCAAGGCATCACTATCTCCAACTTCTATTAACCAACCATTTTTCCCATTTTCAACTAATTGACTAACGCCTCCCACATCTGTACTAATTATTGTCTTTTTTAGTCTAGCCCCTTCTAAAATAACATAGGGAAAAGATTCACTAACAGATGTTAAAACATTTATATCTATAGCATTAAAAAAGGAATAAGGGTCTTTAACATACCCCAAAAAGTGCACACTATCCCCTATACCTAATTCTTCAGTTAAAGCTTTTAGTCTTTTTTCATCATTACCTGTACCTGCAATTAAAAATATTATATTTTTCTCTTTTTTAAGAACTTTATATGCAGCCCTTATAAAGGTTTCATGGTCTTTAACCAAATCTAGTCTAGCAGCTATTCCTACTATTATTTTATCTTTGGCTTCTATATTATATCTTTTAAAGAATTCCTCACGAGATATATAATTCATTTTGCCTTCTAAATCAATACCATTATATACTGTAAATATTTTGTTCTCTTTAAATCCTCTTTTTACTAACATTTCCTTAAAGGTATTGGAAATAGCTATATAATAGTCGAATTTCTTTAAAGCTATGGAATTAAGCCCAGTATAGACTATTTTTTTATAGAAATTATCCTTAAAATCTAGTTTATAATCGCTATGTATGGTAGTAATCATTGGCTTATTTATTTTGCTTTTTAGAAAAAACCCAATAAAGTTTGCCCTAGCACCATGACAATGGATCACATCATAGCCTTCTCTATCTATTTCCTCCTTTAATCTATTAACAACAGACATATCTGATCTTTTCTTTTGTTCAAAAACTTCAATATTAATTCCTGCATCTAATGCCTCATAATAAAAAGTATCTTCTATAAAGCAAATTACTTTGGCATCTATTAATTTGTCTAATTCTTTTACTAATGAAATAATATGGGCCTTAGCCCCTCCAGTGTCTCCCCCACTAATTAAATGAAGAACTTTCATTGTTTAGCCCTAAATAGAGCTTCCCTCCTTTCTGGATAAAGACATATTAAATATTATATCATAATATTTTTATTCGTCATGCTTTTATTTTTCTTTCGCATAAGATTTTTCTAAAATATCACTTACCTTCTCATTATATTTTTCCTTTAATTCCTTATTACTTCTAAAAGCAAATAATAAATTATAATGGCTACTTAATTGCCTAAATTGTTCTGGTTTAAAGCCCTCATTTTCTAATGTTTCTTCCATTTCAATTAAGCTTTCTAAATCAGCTTTTACAAATATTTCAGCACCATAGGTATTTTCTATTAAATATCCTTTTCTTCTATCCATTAATCTGAAAGCATTAAAATCCATAGCCCATTGGGAATCAAAGATATTATATACTTCTCCCTTTTTCACATAATCTTTCTTATCCATTGGATTGATGCTATTTATTAATTCTGGCTTTATAGGAGAATTAATTTCATACATATAGATATTTTCAAAATTCTTGTTCCAAGTTTTTAAAGCAGAAATTAAAGCTTTTGTAGTTGCCACATGGTCTCTATGTCCATCTATTAAAAATGGAGTATATATAATATTAGGTTTTTCTATTTCTAAAATATTTACAATTTTATCAATTAAATCCTCCTTATTAAAATCTAATTCCCCATCTATTTCATCTAAAAAATAAAGACTTTTAAACCCATAGGTTTCCTTAACCTTTTCTCCTTCAGCTTTTCTTATGGCTATTAACTCCTCCCTAGAAGTATCTGTTGTGCTACCTCCACCATCAGTCATATAGACTAGAGACATTTCACTATCCATCTTTTTATGTTTAAATAAAGTGGCACCTAGACCAATGGTTTCATCATCTACATGGGGAGATAAAACTAAGACTTTCCCGTTTTCTATTAGCATATCCTGAGCATTATAACTTTTTCCAATACTATTATTTTTATAATAAAAATAAGTATATATATAATTTATTAGCTTTAAAGGATATTTTAATATAATTTTAATTAATTTTTTCACAAAACTCACATCCCTTATCTTATTTCATAGGCCCCTCTAACTAAAAATATGGCATTTTCCACTACATAAGCTCCTCTACCATCGTCTCTTGGGATTATTAATAAATGATTAGCTGGTATCATAGCATCCATGAATAAATCCTTGCCATCTGTTATATCCGAAAGACCACCTAATTCACCTGCAATTACACTGGCTTTTCCACCTCTAAGTATAATTTCAGCACCAGCCTCTCCTATTAGGGATTGTCCAGCTTCCAGTTCTACTACTTCTAGCTTATTAGAGTCTCCATCACTATCAAAACCTTCTAATTTATTGTCTATATAGGATTTTAATTTGTCAATTTCTTTATTAAAATAGGATAATGTAATTAATGGATCATCTTCCGAACCTGGCTCTGAAAAAACAATGGTGCCCCCTAAAACAATAGATACTAACATTATAGTCAAAATAAATTTACTTAATCTTTTCACTTGAAAAACCCCCTTAATTTTTTAGAAAAAATCTCCTTTAAAAATAGGTATATCTAAATCCTTTTTATTTTCCTTATAAGATACAATGGTAGCTCTGTTTTTAAAGAATTTATACATCATAGTTTCCGCTTCAGTATAATTAAATAATACTGTAGAACTGGCCTTTTCAAAACTATCTTTATGTTTTCCACTAAATCGCCCTAATATATAATAAATATTGTTTTTCCTCTTAGTTAGTAAATAAAATTCTCCCTTAATTTCAGTATAATAATATTTATTTAAAGGAGAATTTAAAAATTTCCAAATTAAGTAATCATCTTCAATATATTTAGTCTTTTTCTTTAAATTAGATCGATTTATTACTTTTTCTAAATAACCATATTTATTGATTTCCCAGCCCATTTTTAAATATCCTGGCAAAGAGTTTTCATTGGGAAAATTGTATATAAAAGCATCTCCCACTTCACTTAATGCTAATTTAGTCATTTTAGAAAATATCCCCATACCTCTGTATTCTTTAAGTACTGCCGTATCACAAGGTTGATAAGACAAATTATTATCTATATCATTTCTCCAAAAAGCCCTAATACCTGCTATATTTTCATTATCATAAGCAAAAACTATATTGGATTCCCCATAGGGATTGTCTAAGTACTTCCAGTCAAACCATTTTAAATTATAATCTAAATTAAATACTGTATTAAATACATATAAAAAATACTCTTTTTCCTTTTCATTTATTTCATTAGTAAATTTGCCTATATATTGAATATCTTTAGACATTTAAATCACCTTTCCTTTACATTTTAAAGCTTCTCATTAAATTATACTATAATTTAGCATTATTTTAAATCTAAAAGCAAAAAAAATAAGCACTTACATGCTTATTTTTACAAATCTATTAATCCTAAAGATATTTTTAAACATTCGTCTACTTCTGCCATCATCTCATCACTAAATTTACCAATCTTTTCTCTTAGCCGTTTCTTGTCAATAGTGCGAACCTGTTCTAATAATACTACAGAATCCCTTGGCAAACCATATTCTGGGGCATTGATTTCTATATGGGTTGGCAATTTGGCCTTATTTATTTGGGAAGTAATGGCTGCTATTATAATGGTAGGACTATATTTATTGCCTATATTATTTTGAATCACAAGAACAGGCCTTACTCCGCCCTGTTCTGAACCAATTACAGGACTTAAGTCTGCATAAAATATATCTCCCCTTTTTACAATCACATTTTCTCACACCCTGTAAGTTTCACCTCGTAAATATTTAATTCCTCCATATCTTGACCCAATCCCATTTCTGCAAAACTAAGATTAATTTTACTCATTTCTAAATAACCATCTTTTAGTCTTTCAGAGACCTCTACCTTCCTTTTTTCTCGAATATATAATTTCATAGCTTCTTTTACAAATTCATTTCTGTTTTTCTTCTCCATAGAAACAATAAAATCCACTTCTTCTACCAGATTATTAGGTAAGCTAACCATGATTTTTTTGGTCTCAGCCATAGATACACCCCCAAAAGATTATAAATCATAAATGATAATAACTCAATTATATATCCTATACCTTAATTGTGTCAACTTATGTAGAAATTTATTCATTAGGTGAAATCTAATTATTCTAAAACATAGTCCCTAATTCCTATTATTTCCCCATTTTTCATATATACTCTTGGAACTCGCCTTCCAACCATACAAACTATTTCATAACTTATAGTATTTAATTTATTAGCCACTTCGTCTATATGAAGACCTTTTTCCCCATCTCCAAATAAAATTACTTCATCCCCAATAGAAACCTCATCTACATCTGTAATATCTAACATAGATTGATCCATACAAATTTTCCCTACAATTGGTACCATTTTCCCATTTATAAAGGCCTCTCCCTTGGAAGTCAAAAGCCTAGTAAAACCATCAGCATAGCCTATGGGAATAGTGGCTATTTTAGATTCTCTCTCTGTGGTAAAAATCTGCCCATAGCTAATTCCAAAACCATTAGGGACTGTTTTTACATTGGAAACTTTAGCCTTTAAGGTCATTGCTGGTTTTAATTTAATATTGTCTTTATTCACATCTTGAGAGGGGTATAATCCATATAGCATAATCCCTGCCCTTACCATATCTAAATTATATTCTGGCAAATCTATAATAGCAGCAGAATTGGACATATGTTTTATAGGTATATTTAATCCCCTATTTTCCAATTTATTTACTATATCCATAAATCTATTATATTGTAATCTGGTAAAACTCTTATCTAATTCATCTGCTGTGGCAAAATGAGTATATATACCCTCTATTTCAATATTTGGCAATTGAGAAATTTTAATAATATCTTCAACACTTTTTTCTCCAGATAAAAAACCTATTCTTCCCATGCCAGAATCTATCTTTATATGAATCTTAGCCTTTCTCCCTATTTTAGTGGCGCATTTTGAAAGTTCCCTTGCTAATGTATAATCGTAAATTGTTTGAATAATATTGTATTTTAAAACCTCCTCATATTGGCTTTCGGGAGTATAGCCTAAAACTAATATAGGTGCATCTATTCCCCCAAGCCTAAGTTCAATTGCCTCCGATAAACTTGCCACTACCAATCTATCCGCACCATTTTCTAAAAATACCTTAGAACTTTCTATGGCACCATGACCATAGGCATTGGCCTTTACTACTGCAGCAATTATAGTATCTTCTTTGGTAATTTTTCTTACTTCCCTCATATTATGGGCTAAATTTTCTAAATTGATTTCCGCCCATACTGGTCTTAAATTATCAAATGTAAACATTTTATCTCTCCTCACTATGTCAATTTTCTCTATAGTGTATATATTCAATCTTAGGGAGACAAAATCCTTCTTTTTTTAACAAATAATTTAAATTTTTTGATGTTTTTCACTTTTGTATAATGGCGTAGGGTATGTTTTCAATTATATCCCTTGCAATCATACTATATTCCCCTTTATCTATTTTAGCTAAATCTCCTGCTAAACCATGGATATATACTCCTAGTTTAGAGGCTTCATAGGGGTCCATCCCCTGAGCTATAAAGGAGGCAAGTATTCCTGTCAATACATCACCAGAACCAGCTGTAGCCATCCCTGGATTGCCTGTGGTGTTAATATATATATCTTCCCCATTAGTTACAATAGTCTCATGGCCTTTTAATATTGTTATTATATTATATTTATTAGAAAAAGTCTTAGAATATTCTATTCTATTTTGTTGAATTTCCTTTATTGAAGTATTTAACAATCTAGCCATTTCTCCAGGATGGGGAGTAATGATGGTGGTAGCTTTTCTTTTAGATAATATAGAAGGATTTTTAGCTATACAATTTAAGCCATCAGCATCTAATACTATAGTTTTATTGTATTTGAGTAATATATATTTCACGAACTTTTCCCTTTCTTCACCTACGCCTATGCCTGGGCCTAAGACTAAAACATCTTTATCTATTAATATCTCTTCTATATCTTTTGTGGAATTTACGGTAAAATGCCCAGTATTATCGTCCTCTATTGGTAAAATTATTGCTTCAATTAATTTTATTGAAAAGATATTTTGAAGAGATTTTGGAACTATATTGTAAACTAATCCAGCTCCAGAACGAAGGGCTGCCATGGAAGATAAACAAGCAGAGCCTACCATCCCTGTACTACCTGCAATTATTCCTACTCTGCCATAGCTTCCTTTGTGGGAATCAGGATCCCTTTTTGGGAGAGAGGCGATGTCATCCTGAACGCCTAAAATGTCATCCTGAGCATAGCGAAGGATCTCGCTTTTACAGGTTTCCCCTATAACCATAGCTATAGCATAGTCTTTCTCATGAGAAATAGATAGATGAATTCTATCTATTCCTAGTTCCTTTCTTAGATTTTCCCCTTCATTATGTAGCACTATATAAGGTTTATTGTGTTTATCGTGAAGGATTTCTATGTCCTTCCAATTTACAATACCTATGCCTCTACCCAATAATTTGGCAACAGCCTCTTTACTGGCAAATAGGCCTGATATAGTTTGAGGGTTTTCATTTTTAAAATAAATATAATCTATTTCATTTGGAGTAAGGATTCTACTATAAAATTTATCCCCTTTAGTTTCTATTATTTTTTCTATTCTAGATACTTTTACCATATCTATGCCAGTACCTATTACCATATGAATTCATCCTTGTCTAAAATTTTCTTATCTAATTTCTCCATTTCTTTGCTTCCAAGCATACCATGTAAAAATGAATAGCTAGCATCTATCCATTCTTCATAATCGTGTTTTTCGTTTATTAATTCTCTTAGTCTTTTCCTTAATTCTTCTAATTCACCATTTGTTTCATTTAATTTTTTCTCACGAGTTTTAAGCTCCCTGTATCCATAATCTACAGTAAGATTTAATAGTTCAAAATTTAATTCTCTAATTTCCACTGGCATGGTTTCTAATTGGAATGTGATTTCATCTAATTCTTCATTTGTATTTTCAATTTTTTCTTTATATTCATCTAGTAAATTTACATCTACATCTTTATCCTCATTGTTAATAGCATCAGAAATTCCTAGAATCATCTTCATAGCATGGTTTTTTTCTCTTTGTAAACTATAAGATTCTTCTTTTAGTTTTCCCTCTTTTATTAATAATTCATTTATTTCCCCTTTTAGTATTTGCATATTCTTAAACTTCACATTTCCAAATAATTTAAGCCAATTTTCATCTAATACTAATAAGGGTATTTTGTTTTTTAGTATTATATCCTCATCTAAATCTATGTTTTTAAATGGCATAAATTCACTCCCCTCGGATAAATCTTTAACGTCTAACTAAATCCTTCGCTATTTTCTCTGTATTATACATTATCTTCTCCATATCTACAGTTTTCATTTCCCTATTTTCCATTAAAATTTTCCCATCTACTATTACTGTATCTACATCTGAGCCTTGTGCAGAGTAGGCTAATAGTGAGATTATATTATGGATTGGGTATAGATGTGGTTTATTAATATCTATAAGTATAATATCGGCTTTTTTACCTATCTCAATAGAGCCAATCTCCTTATTCCAATCTAGTGCCTTGGCACCATTTATTGTAGCCATTTTTAATGCATCTATGGCTGGTACAGATACTGCATCCTTATTTACAGCCTTATTTATAATAGAAGCTAAATGGATTTCTTCAAACATATTTAAATTATTATTGCTAGAAGAACCATCAGTACCTAATGCCACATTTATGCCAGATTTAAGCATCTTATCCACTGGTGCAAATCCTGAAGCTAATTTTAGATTGCTACTAGGATTATTTACAGGATTTACATTATTGGATTTCATAATATCTATATCCTTGTTATCTACATGAACACAGTGAGCAGCCACTGTATGAAAATCAAATAGTCCTAAATCATATACATATTCTATAGGAGATTTGCCCCATTTTTCAAAGCTGTCCTTTACTTCCTTTTCAGTTTCCGATAAATGAATATGAACCCCTGTATCTAGTTCCTTAGCTAAATCCATGATTTCTCCTAAAAATTTAGAACTGCAGGTATAAGGGGCATGAGGTGCTACCATTACTTTTATTCTACCATTTCCCTTTCCATGCCAATTGTTATATAGATTTTTTGTATCTAACAGTTTTTCTGCATTTTGCCCTTGTTCTTCTATTAATCCTCTGGTGAGTACTCCGCGCATACCTATTTCTTCTAGGCCCTTTCCTACTTTATCCATAAAGAAATACATATCACAAAAAGTAGTGGTACCAGATTGAATCATTTCCACCATGCTAAGTAGAGAACCCCAATATACATCTTCTGCCTTAAGATTTGCCTCCGTAGGCCATATCTTCTGTGTAAGCCATTCATGTAGTGGTAAATCATCTGCAAAATTTCTAAGTAAAGACATACCTATATGAGTATGGGCATTAATTAACCCCGGCATAGCTATTTTATTTTTCCCATTTATAATCCTATCTACTTTTATATTTTCCCTTAATTCTCCTATATGGGTTATTTTATCATCTTCAATGTAAATATTAGTATTTTCTATTACCTCTTCTTTGCCGTCCATAGGTACTAAGGTGATATTTTTAATAAGTATATTCATAAAATCACTCCTTGTATAATATTGTATAGAATAATTATATCATAAGAAAAGAATAACAGCCCTATAAAATAGGACTGTTATTTAAATTTTAACCGTTCGAACCTAAAATAAGTCAATCCAATTTGATAAAAATTAGAATTTATAAATTGTTGACTTACATTAAAATAATCTGCATAATATTTATTATAATGTTTATTGTTTTTCATTGTAGTTATATAATATCATATTATATAACAAAAAGGAGGATGGCTATTTTCGACCATCTCTTTTTTTATATAAAAAACAGCGTGGATAAAGTTACCATACTGTTTTTATTAGCTATCTATTTTCCGACAGCCCCATCTTATTTTAATTTCCTTTATTGCTTGGAGATACCAGTGGTGTAACATCATATTTTTCTGTACGTTTATCTTTTATAACTCCTGACCAATTTAATCCAAAAGCAAAATCATATCTATTTCCTTCTTCATCTACATAACATTCCATATCCCTTGGCACATCTTCATATTGTTTTTCTACAGCTTCCATATTTAATGGCATTTGCAGTGGTAATAACCCCTCAGGTTCTGCTTTACCTGTGATTATATCAAAATATGCTTGATCGATTGCTCCAAAGCCCATTATTATAGCATCTACATCCTTTTCAAATTCTTCAAACACCATTGGATTATCTGCTCTAATAGCTACTATT
Organism: Tissierellia bacterium; assembly: GCA_036720245.1. GTDB lineage: Bacteria > Bacillota > Clostridia > Tissierellales > Tepidimicrobiaceae > JAAZMA01. Next base: position 34,177 of record DAIMNI010000006.1, read on the forward strand.
ATAGGCTTATCCTTAGCTATTTCCTTAGCTAATGATATATTATCTAGATCACTCTTATTTGTAATCTTAGCTGTTTCCCCATAGTATGAACGGTTTTCTCCTTCATTCGCTGCAATAGATTCTTTACGTACGTATTTTGAATCTGCTGTATATTCTTCATACTGTAATGATTGGGGTATATATTTACCATCATCTATACCAGTTCCCATAAACATATTTCCTGCATTTTTAGGATTATTTACTACTGCTAATGTAAAATCTATATCCTTTAATTCCTCTTCTGTTGGATGAATAATATCCTTTTCGGTAAGCTGCGGGTTACCTTTATTGTCTACACCCGTAGGTTCCCCTACTTTATCTGTTATTACGTTAAAGTACTTCTCCGCTATTTCAAGATTCACAGGCAATTCCCAACTAGCTAGTGTATAATCATCTATCGGACCAAACATTACCCTTTCTGCTGGTATAAATCTCATTGGTATATATACTGTTGGTTTTTCGTTATTATCCTCTGTTTTCTTAATAATATTATTTTTGTTTTTAAGTAATACTATAGACTTAAGTTGAGCTTCATAGCCCTTTTTCATATGTTCTAGATTTCCTACTATGGACTTTGATTCTTCCACGTCTAAATATGGATCTTCAAACAAACCTAATTGGAATATATTGTTCAATAACCTTACCGCTGATTCTTCAAATCTATCACGTATGGCTTCTTCACCAATTTTTTCTTTTCCAATTTCATAAGCTTCCAACACTGGTCCTTTTTCGTTGTTCCCACCAAATTGATCTACTCCAGCCATCAATGCTTTATAATGTCTTTCTGCTTCAGTAAGATCATCTACTCCCCAAGTCATAAAACTTGTTATCATCCAATCTGTACAAATAACACCATCATAATTATATTTTCCACGTAGTAAATCTTTAATTTTGTATTCATTGTAGGAACTTCCCACATGCTCACCTAATTTACCATTATCATCCCATGCTATAGAGTAGGATGGCATAACTGCCGATGCAAATTCAGTCTTTCCATCTAAATTAAATCCTCCATCTACAAAAGGTATTAGGTGAGTTTCAAATTGACCGCCTGGATATACTGCATATTTGCCAGTTTCAGAATGGGATTCCCTACCTCCTTCTCCAGGGCCATCTCCTGGCCAGTGTTTAATCATAGCATTTACACTATCTTTCCCCCATCCTAAATCCTTTCCATTCTCATCAAAAGTAGATTGAAAACCATCAGTATAAGCCCTAGTCATATCCCTTGATAAAGCTGGATCCTCACCAAATGTTCCGTTGACACGCATCCATCTAGGTTCAGTAGCCAAATCTACTTGTGGTGACAAAGCTGTACCTATACCCATAGCCCTATATTCTTTAGAAGCAACCATACCAAATTCCTTTACTATTTCAGGATCAAAGGTAGCTGCTAAACCAAGATTGCTTGGCCAAAGTGAAATATCCCCTCCACCTACTTCACCTGATCTAGCCGATGAGGCAGTATGACGTGGATCAGAACTAAAGTTTACTGGAATTCCAAATCCTATTCCTTCCACAAATTCCTGAACTGAATTATTCCATTTAGCTGTTACCTCTACATCATTTCCTGCTGCATTTAATACTGCCCTTACCCCGTCCTCTTCAAGGAATTTTTCCTGTTCTTCAGAAACTTCTGGCGTAATATCAGTTTGATGACTACTGTATAGCATTAGGCCAGCTATATCGTCAATACTTAGCTTAGAAGCTAAATCTTTAGCTCTGGTCTTATAATCTTGGCGCCAATCTTCATATACATCAAGTTTGCCATTTTTATTTAAATCCTTAAACCCATACCCATCTACTGTAAGTATTTTTACACCTGATTTTGGTGAGTAGGTTAAAGCTTGACCATCTTCATTGTATATTCTTATAAAGTCATCTCTTGACCTCTCAGCAGTCCACTTTATACCTTTACTAACATTTATTGCTCTTTCTACTAGAGTTATAGCTTCTGCATTGGTCAAATGGGACTTTGGATCTATCCTATTTCCCTTGCCTTGTACTATATTAGTTTGAACTAGCATAGCTATAGGCTCCTTTGTCTTATTAGATATATTTGAAGCATCTGCATAACTATCTAGTATGGATATATCTACTACTGGTACATAGTCTATAACTTTTGCTAGGACTACAAAGGCATCCTCTCTAGTTATATGCTCCTTAGTTATTATATTCTCCTTATCAAAGTTTTCCATTAAACCAGATATGGATATGAGGTTTGCAAATTCCTTCCCACTAATTGCCTTATTGAGTATATCCTCTGTAAAAGTATTATCTACATAGTCTAACAAATCATTATCCTTAGCTCTCTCATAGGCATCCTTAAACCAATTAGGGACAGAATCTTTCCCTGCAAAGGCCACCGTATTAGATAAGATTAGCATTAATGACAACAATAGACTAACTATTGTCCTTTTTCTTAGTATAACTCTATTCATTTTAATCAAATCCTCCTATCATATACTTACAATTTAACTCTACCCCATCTTCCACCGCAACTAACCCATTCCCTACAATAAGCAAGGGCTTTTGGTATCTGTCGTATAATTGGTTTAAAGTATATCTTAATCCTTTTTTTATAGTTTTTCTATTGCATCCTTAAACTGTGGTAAATAATCTTTGTGTGCTATTAGCATTTCATCCAATAGTTCTTTTGCAATTGTTCCTCCTGGTACCAATGGATTAAGAGTAAAAGCTTGTAGTGCTTTACCATAATTTCCTGTAACAGCTGCTTCTATAGTCAATTCTTCCATAGCCTTCATTAGTTGAATATATCCTCTAGCTGCTGGATTTAATTTGCCAAATCTAATAGGCATTGGGCCATGACCTGTAATTACGCTGCTAACTTCTACTACAGAGTCATAAGGTAAGTCTGGAAGTGCCCCGTTATTTCTAGTACTTACCACCATAATATTTCTTTTATCATTATATATGGAGCTGATCATTTCACAGGCTGCATCTGAATAATGTGCCCCACCACGTTTGGATAATTCTTCTGGTTTTTCTTTTAAATCTGGGTTTTTGTATAGTTCAAATAAAGAAGCTTCCACTTCTTTTACTACCTCTGCTCTAGTTTCATTTTTCTTATAACTTTCTATGGATTTTTTAAGCATATCATCTTGTAGATAATAATACATATGATAAGCACAAGGCAACATTCCTAAATCCCTAATCTGTTCTTCTAAAAATGGTACATTATCAATGTTTTCTACTACTTTTTCAGTTTCTTTACTAAACATAATATCCATAACATCCTCTGTCAATTCATTACCATTTTTATCATATACCCTATGCCAATGGAAATGATTTAGCCCACCAAATTGGAAAAATAAATCATCTTTTGACTTTCCAAGCATTTCAGATTCACCCAATATATGCCCTATAGGAACATTACATAATCCTACAATTTTTTCATATTTTCCATAGTTTAATACTGCCTCTGTTATCATACCTGCTGGATTAGTAAAATTAATTAGCCAAGCTCCTGGACATAGTTCCTTCATATCTTCTACAATATCTAATATTACTGGAACTGTTCTAAAGGCTTTAAACATTCCTCCAGCACCATTGGTTTCTTGACCTAGTATTCCATGGCTTAGTGGAATCCTCTCATCTTTAACTCTAGCATCAAGTAAACCTACCCTAAATTGTGTAGATACAAAATCTGCATCCTTTAAAGCTTCTCTTCTGTCTAGAGTTAAATGCACTTCCCAATCTAAACCTGCATTCTTTACCATACGCTTAGCTAGTTCCCCAACTATTTCTAATTTCTCTTTTCCTTCTTCTATATCTACTAACCATATTTCTTTAATTGGCAATTCTTCTTTTCTTTTAATAAATCCTTCTATTAATTCTGGCGTATAACTAGAACCGCCACCTATGGTTACTATTTTAATCTTGTCTTTCTTCATCTTAAATCCCCCTATTTTCTTCTTTTAAATTAGCAATTTCTAACTGCATTTCTATCATTTTTTCCACCAAATCCTTAGCTAATATAGATGACATTAGATGATCTTGGGCATGAACCATTAAAATATTTACCTCTACCCCTTCACCTTGAGCCTCCTTCTGAATTAATTCTGTTTGAATTTTATGAGTCTTTAGTATTTCTTTTTTGGCTTCTCCCATTAGTTCATCTGCCTTTTCAAAATCTCCATCTTGAGCATAGTCAAAGGCCTCAAAGATATCTGACCTAGCAGAGCCAGAATTAGCTATTAACTGAAATATCAATTGCTCTAATTGTTCCATATTCATTCCTCCTATGTCCTTATAATGATATTATGCAGCCTCACCTGTTTTTTCTTCTTCTACTAATAATTTTTCATAGGATTTAAAAAATGGATAATATATTGCCATATCTATGAAAAAGCAAACAACTACCAATACAAAAGCCTTCCAGTCCAAAGTAGCTAGGGGCAAACCTATAAATGCAGGAGTTGTCCAAGGAACAGCTACAAAAGCATTTCCTACCAATTCTAATTTAACTGACAAATACCCAATTATTCCATTTACACAAGGTGCCAAAATAAGTGGAATAAACATTATAGGATTTAAAATAATAAGTGTCCCAAATAATATTGGTTCGTTAATATTAAATAATCCTGGAAGTATTCCTACTTTACCCACTGCCTTTAATTGGGAAGATTTACTTCTTAACATTAAAACTGCCAAAGCTAAGGTTGCACCAGAGCCTCCCAGTACTACTACCACAGCCCATAATGGATCAGTCCATATAAATTCCATTGGTTGACCTGCCACTTTTGCTGCAGCATTGGCCATAATATTTTGAGCAAAAAATGGTGCTGTAATTGTACCCATTATGGCAGCCCCGTGGACTCCTACAAACCATAGTAAATGGGTAATTATAATCACAGCTAGCATAAACCATAAACTATCTACCGCACTTAAAGCTGGTGTCAAGGCTCTCATAATGGCCTCTGGTATATTAGAACCAAATGCACTAAGAAATATTAAATTAATAGCATAGAATAAAGCTATATTTACAACCATTGGAATTAATGCTGTAAAAGAAGCACTTACTGCTGGCGGTACTCCCTCTGGCATTTTAATAGATATTCCTCTTTCCAATAAAGCCCTAGTAATTTCTACAGTAACTAATCCAATTATCATAGCCGTAAATAATCCCTTAGCATCTAAATATGTCATTGGAATTGCCCCTTCTGTAGCTGGAGCAGATACTAGTAAAAATACTACACCAGAAATAACTGCACTGGATAATGGGTCAATTTCTACCTTTTTTTGGTATTCCTTTGCCAAGCTATAAGCTATAGCTACTGCTGCAAATAATGACATAATCGCCATAGTCATATTATATGGAGTTAGTATAGCACCCATATTGGCAGTTGCCCAAGAATGCCATCCTAATAAAAATTTCTTAAAAATATTAGTAGCTTCAGTTCTAGCTGGATCTACTGGTGGGAAAGCTATAATTAAGCTTATACCACCAATTATTGTAAGTGGTATGGTACTCATAATTCCATCCCTAATTGCTTTTAAATGCCTTTGTTCACTTAGCTTGGAGGCTGCTGGCATTAACTTTTCCTCTAAAAAATTAATAAAATTACTATTTTTTTCAGTCATTTTTACCCTCCTGTTTTTTATTGTATAATTCCTTCGCAGAATTTAAAATATTTTCCCCATTAGCAAGGCCATAATCTCTTATATCAATGGTTTCAACGGGAATTCCATATTCTCCCGCTACTTTTTCAAACTCTTTTTTCTTAAATCTAATTTGTGGCCCTAACAAAATTACATCATAATCTTTATAAATATCATCGAATCTTTCTGCGGGTCTTGCATCTATTACCCAGTCTTTTTCGTCATCAGTTAAAGCCTTTTCCATTTTAGATACTATTAGAGATGTTGACATTCCTACAGCACACATCAACAATATTTTCATTAAAACTCCCCCTAAAATTTAATATTTTCTATAAAGTCCTTATAATTCTTAGATTTTGATAATTTTTCAATGATTGTTTCTGATTCCAATATTTCTTGAAGTAATCCATATAATACTTTTAGTTTTTCATCCTCCCTTGCATTAGCGGCAAAAAGAAGGATTATTTTTACTCTCTTACATTCATAGACAATAGGTTTCTCCAATATTCCTATAGCTACCACTGTAGTTTTAGACATAGATTCCATTGGGTGAGGTATGGCTACCATCTCGTCTAATATAGTAGAGTAAAGGCTTTCCCTTTGAAGCACTGAAGTGTAAAACGTCTCTACATCCTTAATGTATTCCCCCTTTCCTATTAATTTTGATAGTTCATATATAGCATCTAAATATTCTATTTCCTCGGGAAAATATTTAAAAAGTTCTTCTGAAGAAAATGAATCCTCTAGTTCAGCTATATATTTGCTTCTATCTGTAATCAGAGGATTTATAATTAAGTGTTTTCTAATTTTATTTAAATCCTCTTGATTTATAAGTGGGTTTACCTGCACCACGGGAATAGTGCAAGACTTATAATTTATAGGTATGGTAGATACAATTAAATCCACATCTTCATATTCTCCCTTTAAAATATTGTTTAATTTATATATAGGAAAATACCCTATAATATTTATCTGCTCTTTGTAATAAAAAAGAATTTTACTTTTTACCAGTTGGGCAGTTCCTAGACCTGAACCACATATAATGGCAATATTAATTTTTTTATAAGTACTTTCCAATGCGACTGCCACATGTAATGCAATATAGGATATTTCCGCCTCATTGATTATTACATTTAATTTATCTTTAATTATTGAAACCATAAGCGTAGATATTTCAAAAGCAAAAGGATAATTAGATTTTATTTGATTTTTTAAAGGATTTTCCTCAAAATGCTGAAATTTAATCCTTTCAATCATGGGATTTAAATGTAGTATAAGATTATTTTTAAAATTTTCATTATTAGTAAAGTCTATATTAAACTTTTCTTTAACTTCCACTATAAATTTCTCTACTATTTCTTCTGCCTTTCCCTTTAGAATATATTCTTCACTCTTAACATTTAATATCCTTTTGGTATTAAAGCTTTGTTGAAAGTATTCTAATTCCTTATAATCTAGAGATATATTAAAATGGTCTTCAATATCCTTTTTTAATGCCTTTGCAATTATTAAATCTAGTTCCTCATGGTTTTCCTCTTCTATAACAAATTCCATTTGAATTCTTTTTATGCTTATTAAAATATCCTTAACTAATAAACTTACATCTTTATCTGTTAAAATATATCCATATTTATTCAATACATTTATAATAGTTTCATAAAGAAATAGGATTTCCTTATCTAAACTCGTCTCCTTATCTGGGAAAGCATAATAAAAACTTTTACTTAATATTAAATCGCTATTTAATTTTTCCCTTTTAAGCACATTAAATATTAATAATCTCTTTGTTCTTTCATCTCCTAATAATTTTAATCCTTTCATAGGAGATACTTTTAATGTTAAACTTGGAAAGTTTTCTAATACCTCAGCTATTTCCTTGATATCTAGATAAATAGTAGTTTTAGATACAAATAAAAGATTTGCCAAATCCTCCATCGTTATATAATCTGTAGCAAAAGCTAGTTTAAAAACTATAAATGCAAATCTTTCTGAGGGAGTATTGGGGATTTTCATAATGCTATTTTCTTCTTCAAAAATATTTTCTATTATGGATAAACCTATTAGCTTTTGTTCCTTAGGTATGGAGTATCCTTCCTGATTTGAAGAATTTATAATAATATTATAATTTTCAAGCATTTTATTTAAGGATTTAATATCGGAACGAATAGTCCTAGTGCTTACATTAAAAGTTTTAGATAATTCATTCCCTGATAACCCTATATCAGAATTTAGCAAATATAAAAATATTTTCTTCTGCCTTTCATACGACATTTGAATCACCATACCCTTTAAATATATATTACGCTCATTAGTTAATTCCTGCAATTAAGTAGATTTCCTATTCATTAGGAAATCGTTTTTACAGAATAGTCAAAAAGGTAATAATATCATTTTTTTGTTTTAATATATTATTTTTTTGCTATAATTAATATATCACAAGCTTGGGGGGAAAATCATGAAGAAAATAATTCCCATATTATTAATTGTAATTGGAGTTCTATTTTTATTAACCCCTTTTATTTCTGAACAGATAATTAAACACCATGCTAAATCCATAATAGAAGAAGATATTTCAAAAGAAACCTTAAAAATTAATAATCAAAATCAGGAACTAGAGGTAGAATTTGATTTTTCGGCAGTAGAAGATGTAGATATAATGTCTATAATAAAAGGATCTCAAAATTTTAATAAGGATTTTGTCATTGGAACACTATATATTCCAGATTTAGATATAAATCTTCCCATAATGAAGGGATTGTCCGATGCTAATTTAATGGCTGGGGCTGCCACTATGAAGGCTGAACAAAGTTTTGGCACTGGAAATTATACTTTGGCAGGCCATAGAATGAAAAAAAAGGATTTATTATTTGGGAGCTTAATGGATATTGAAATAGGTAGTAAAGTCTATGTATCAGATGGGGAGAAAATTTATGAATACGAAATTTACGATACTGTTGTAGTACCAGATACTGCTATGGAAATGTTATCAGATGATAAAGCTGAGGAAAAGGGCGAACCTATAATTTCCTTGATGACCTGCTATTTTTCATCAAGTACAGGAAAAAGATTTTTTGCATTAGGGAAGTTAATAGATGAATATCCTATAGAATAAAGGTAAGATAAAAACCACAGAGTTATAATAGCTCTGTGGTTTTTTATATTAATATATCTTTTCTATTTTGTATTCCTTATTAGCTTTAATCATATTAATTGGAACATCTTTTTGTGCATAGGCTGCATCGTAAGTAGTATCCATAACCATCCATTGGCCATCTAAATATACTTCATTCCAAGCATGATAGCTTTCAATATCATCTTTATATCCCATTATTAGTTTTGTAGGTATATCTACACTTCTTAACATTGCTGCTGCTAATACTGCGTAGTCATAGCATATTCCCGATTGAGATTTTAGTATAGCATCTATTGATGGTGTGTATCCTGCTTGAACTGTCTCAGCTTTTTTATTGTCGTATTTTATATTATTAGTAATATATTCATATATAGCATCAACTTTTTCTTCATCAGTTTTAGCATCTTTAGTTAATTCTTCAGCTTCTTTTATAGCAAGCATGTCCTCATTCCAATCAACCATTTCAGTAGATTGTAAATATAATTGTTTTTCATCCTTTAATTCTAAATTTACTTTTTCTGTACCTATAGGTCTATATTGATTTCCATTTACATGTTCTAAAATTGAAATAGTATATTCTCCATTACCAAATTGTAGTGGATAATTAGCATTTTGTTTTAAATCATAATGTTCTTTATTATTGCCTTTGGTAATTAAGACTTTCATATTATCATTATTTTGATTTTGATTTATACTTACTATACCCTTGTCCAAATTTTTAACATCCACAATAGTGTTTTGAGCAAAACCTGTAGTTGAAATTAGTAAAATAAAAATGATGACCATTGTGGAGTTTAAAATATGTTTTTTAAACATATTTTCTCCTCCCTTCGGTAACTGGCTGTCATCTTGATTTCTCAAGGAAGACCCTTTAGTTTTGCGCCCTTGGTTTTCACCAAATTTGCCTTTATCGGTGGAAAGTCACCAATAAAAATATATATTTAGTTAATTCAATTATATAACAATTTATGAAATTTGTGTATAGGTATTTAGACCTATGACTAGTCCTAAATTTATTTATTATATATACCCTGTAATATGTTTTTTAACAGCATAAAAAAAAGCAGAGAAATTCTCTGCTTTTTCTATGCTATTCTTTTTATAAATACAAAGCCTAATATTATTAGTACTAAACCTGTAAAATAGAAGAATATATTATTGATTTGGCCTGTTTTTGGAAGTTTTATATCTTTTTCAGTTATTTGTGTAGTACCCTTAGGTATTTTATCTAAATCAATTTCTATTGTTTCTTCCCTTCCATCTGGATGTTTTATGGTAAATGTTATTTTGCCCTTTGGTGCATTTGGATCTGGTATATAAATCCATTTTTCATCTTCATCAAATTCTACTGTTCCATGTTCTGGTGGATCGATTACTGTTGGTTTTTCTGGTATTGGTTCTTCTGGTATTGGTTCTTCTGGTTCTGGTTCCTCTGGTTCTGGTTCCTCTGGTTCTGGTTTTTCTGGTTCTGGTTCTTCTGGCTTTGGTTCTTCTGGCTTTGGTTCTTCTGGTTCT
>DAIMNI010000006.1:44585-59024 GCA_036720245.1 Tissierellia bacterium
TTCTGGTTCTGGTTCTTCTGGCTTTGGTTCTTCTGGCTTTGGTTCTTCTGGTTCTTCTGGTTTTGGTTCTTCTGGTTCTGGTTCTCCTGGTTCGTATGGATCTGTTGGTGGTCTATAGGTGTTAGTAATAGTTAATCCGTCTTCTGATATAGATTTTCTATAGTTATTTGGAACCTTTACTTCGTCAATGGTATATTCATATTCTACGCCATTTTCATCAAACTTATCTAATTCAGTCCAAGTATACGTAGTTACACCATCTTTTAATTCTACTAGTGATTCTAGCTTTTCACCATTTTTATAAAGTTGTAATTCTATAGTTGGTTTTGTGTTTGGGCCACCTACCCATGTTTTAGTACCTGTTACTTCTGTCTTACCTACACGTAAGTTTGTAATATTAAATCCATCAACAGCCGTTTCGTAACCATCAACAGGTTCTTCTTTAACTTTATAAGAGTAAGATTTACCATTTTCATCATAGGTTTCTAAATCATCAAATTTGTATTTCCAATCACTACCTACTTTTATCTCTACTGTGTCAAAGAGTTTATCATTTTGATATAGATAGACAGTTACTGAGTCTGGACGAGCTTTTGAGTTATCATCTAGCCAACCTTTTGTAATTTCAATAGATTTCTTTTCAGAACGTGTGTTAATTATATTATTACCATCAACTTGAGATGCATATCCTGGTACGTCTTGTTCTGTAACTGTGTAAGTATATAACTTACCCTTTCCATCATATTTATCTAAACCTGTAAAACTGTATTTCCAACCATCTTCAGCTGTAACTTCTTTTGTTTTGATAACTGTACCATTTCGTAGTAAATTGACTGTAATTGAATTTGGACGATCTGATTCTGTGTCATCTTTCCATGTTTTATTACCAGAAACTTCAGTTTTTCCAATTCGAATATTGGTAATATTATGGCCATCTACTATAGATTTATAATTTTTTGGTACATTAATTTCTTTTACCATATACTCATACTCTAATCCATTTTCATCATACTTATCTAAATCCTTAAACTCATAAACCCATTTTCCCTCAGAGTTTGGTTTAACAGTTTCTAACTTAGAGAAATCTGCATCTATTTTTTCTTCAACTTTACGTGTAAGCTTTAATTCAATAGACTCTGGACGATCTGTTGAATTTTCATCTTTCCATGTTTTCTCTCCAGAAGCAGATGTTTTCCCAACAAGCACATTGTTCTCAATAGTTATTTTTACTGGTTCCTTTTCCTTTTCTCCTATTGTCACTTCATGCTTTGTATCTTTAAGTTCATATCCTTCTGGTGCTTTCGTTTCTTGAACATAATATGTTCCAGATTTCTTTAAATCTTCAAATAAAATTTTGCCATCTTTACCAGTAGTTGCAGTTTTAAGTTCATTATGATCCGAATCATATAAAGTAAATTCTGCACCCTCTAATGCTTTATTATCTTTGCCTGTTTTAGATAATTCAATTGCAAAAACTGGTTTATAGTTTTCAACTGTATATTTAAAGTTTACCTTGTCATCACCTGATTTATATGGTTTATTAATTTCAATTTCTTGCTCTTCATTTAGTGTTACATAACCTGCTGGTACTTTTGTTTCTTTTAGTTTATATTTACCATATAGCAAGCGTCCAAAGTCAATTTGACCCTTTTCATCAGTTACACCTGACTTTAATACCTTGTTAGTGTCAGCATCAATTAAATCAAACTCAGCACCTTCTAGTTTTTCACTACCACCATTAGTTGTATCCACTTTATCAATAACAAGATAACCTACCTCACCTGATCCACCGCCAGATGCTAGTTGTGTAATTGTTACTTTACCATCACCATACGTTTTACCACCTTCAACAATATTATCCCCTGTTATCTTATATATATTTGTAACCTCACCACCATGCTTTTCAAAGAATAATGTTGAATATTCAACGATAAACACACGTTCAACAGTGTCCTTCCATTCAACAGTAAATACTCGTTCACCTTCTGTATGTTTTAATTCGTATTTATTAGAAGATAGCTCATTGCCTTTCGTTGCATTTCCTTTTATATCCACTGAGGCTTCATAGACTTTAAATGTGTCTGTTAAAATTTCTTGGTTTTCAGAAACTGTATCCTCCAGCTTTAAATTTATAACTTTCTGTTGACCTGGATTAACAGTAACAGACCAGTGAACTTGCTTTCCATCTTGTTTACCTGACTTAGCCCCATAGGTATGAGCTTTTGCAATACCTACTTTGGCACTAAGATCACATAGTTTCTTATCACCATCATGCACAGTTGCTTTATTTATATATTCTTTTTGAATATCACTTAAACCAGCAATTGATGTTCTATATTCGATTTTATGGGCTTTGTTTGTATTACCGATATTCACTTTCAGTGTATTAGTATTTTTATCAATAGTTGCAACATTTTCAACTGTATTACCTTCCGTAATTTTACCGTCATTTGCAATATTCAATTCTGTAACTACTGCAGAACCTTCAACAATTTTTTGGTTTTCTTGTGGTTCATCTTCAATAATTAAATTACTAATTTCATTTTCACGATAGTTTACAAGAATAGTCCAAGTAATTTCTTTTGCATCTGGATTATATGAACCATATTTCCAACTATTATCTTCTGTTCCCTTGTTTAAAGGTGTTTCAGCTTTAACTTCTTTTGTGATTGATTCACTTCCATCCTCTGGTGTCCATGTTATTTCTGCTTTGTTTCTCGCAATAGGCTTTTTATCTTCATTTAATGGTACTTCATCAGCCACAAATTTTGTTTTATATGTGATAATTATCTCTTTATTTGTTTTAAAATCCTCTGGGAAATTAATTGTAAATGGATTCCCATCTGAAACAGTATAGTTACCTTCATATTTTTGGCCGTCAACTGTAATATTAATTGATTCTTTATCCAGTGTTAAACCTTCACCTAGTGTATCTTTAACACTAATTTTCTCCATTGGATATTGATCATAGTTGATTGCAATTCTCCAATCGATTGTTTTATTTTTGTAATCAACAGTTCCAGCTGACTTAGAACCGTAATAGATCCCAACTTTTTTTCCTGAACTACTGGATTCACCACCAAATCCAGCTGTGTTTTTAATTTCAAAAGGATCTAAGACACGATCTTTTACTTTAGTCTGATAAGTGACTATATATGCCTTACCTGTTGTAATACCTGTAACTTCAAATTGATCTTCACCTTTTGCAAGTGTAGCACCATCAGGCAAATAAATAGCACCACCATTATTATGTGGATTACCATTCTCATCAATTGTTACTTCTTGGAACTTCAAGCTAGCTTCCACTAATTCCATTTTTTCCTTAGGTGTCCATTTATCTATTAATGTAACATCTTTTAAATCCTTCTGATTAAAGTTAAATTCAATTCTCCATTCAATAATACCTGTTTTAGGATCATAAATTCCTGCAGATTTTTTAATTGGCTCTCCACGATTAATTGTTACTGTTGCATTTGCTGAAATCCCATCTAATCCATTCTCTGTTAGTGTTACATTATTCTTAAATGTTTTTTTCTCCTCATCAGTTACTGTTGTAACATATTCAATACGATAGGCATCTTTAATATCCCCTAATGGAATAGTAAGTTGATCTTTAAGTTTACCTTCCTCCCCTATTTTATTTACTATAGGAGTTATAGTAACTTTTTCTAAGTCACCTAGGATATTACCATTTAAATCTGCTTTTAGTTTAGTAACTTCTAAGCTTCCTTCTTTATATTCTGTACCTGCAGGAAGTTCATCAACAACTTGGGCATTGGTTAGATTAATCTTATGTTTATTAATTATAACTTCCCAATTAATTTCATCAGCATTATAGCTTTTATTAGTTTCACCTCTTTTCTCAATTGTTTTTTCTCTATCTCCTAGATCAATGGGAATTCTAATCTCGCCTTCTTCACCAATTGGTTTAAGAATTATTTTCCCATCTCCAATTTCAGCATCTTTTTCATCTATTTCTGAGATAATTTCCATATAGCCTTTAACATTACTATGTGTTTCTACAAAGCCAGTAAAAGTTAATTCCACCTTATTGTCTGTTGTCACAACGGCATTTGCTACAATTTGACCTGAAGCATCTTTTAATTCAGCTTCAATATTTTCTTGAATTTTAATTCCTTTTGGCAAATCAAAAGTTACAGTGTCACCTTTTTTATAACTATGCCCATTTACTAGATTCCACTCTAATTTTAATTTAAATTCATCTTTAGGATCTAATAAATTATCTTCGGTATAAGGATTATCATTTAAGTCAGTAACCTTAAATAATTCTAAAACAAATCCATGTTTTTCCTCTTCTGTTTCATCCACTGTAACTCCATTAACTATAATGGTTCCTCGATAAATTTTTGGTTCTTCTATTTCATCATTATTTTCATCATCTTTTTGACTTTCATCTTCAGTTTTTTCATTGTCTGCGTCTATATCTTGTTCCTTTTCATCTACATCTTCATTCTCGTCTCCTGTTGTTTCTTCTAATTCTACTTCCTCATTTGTTTCCTGTTTTTCCAAGTCCTTTGTTTCATCTACTTCTTGTAGTTCTTCATATAAATCCTTTGCAGTATCTTCTGATGGATTAGGCTCCTCTGTTTCTCCATCATTTGACAGGTCAATAGTTACAGTAAGTTCCCCACCTTTGGATATGCTGTATGTGCCTATTTCCGTTTTATCTTCATCATTTGCTACTAATTTTTCATTTTCTACAGCTTTATCTAAAGTAAATCCAAGCTCATAGGTCTCTGACTCCATTCTATTATTAGGATCTAGTTTAAACGTCCATTCGATGGTGGCTGTTTTATCTTCTTTTATTTCTTCTTTCGTTATCCTAAAGGCCGGCTCATCCCCCTCAGCCCAAACTACATCCCCTACCGCAGGCATCAGCACCTGCAATAGCATTACCATAACAACTAGCATACTTATCCTATATTTAGTTGTATTAAAAAACTTCACTTTATCTCCTCCCTTTTCAATTGTCAAGTTTCAGTTTTTATATATTTTAGTACTAAATCTCTACATTCATTTTTAGAAGCCTAGTACCTCTATCCTATTTTACTAAATCCAACTAATTTGCTCTACTAGATTTTTGTTTATACAATCCCTCCTTTTTGCTAATTTAAAAAATATGCCATGGATATTTTAAAAACATCCATGGCATATTTCTCCCTTATATATAGATACCCCATTTCCCCCGCTGTCTTTAGAATCGTATAATGCTCTATCTGCCCTTTCTAGCATATCTTCAATGGTATCTTCTTCCCCATTTATTTCAGTTATACCAGCTGAAAATTTTACATTATCTATAGTGGTACATTGTTGTTGATTATCGCATTTACTACAACTCTTGGTTTTCTTAAATCTCTCTAACACTAATTTTGCTTCCACTTCCCTAGTTTCAGGAAATATTATTATAAATTCATCTCCACCAAATCTAAATATTAAATCTGTATTTCTCAAGGCATTTTTTAAAACTTTTGCAAAACATCTTAATGTTCTATCCCCGGTTAAATGACCTAAATTATCATTTATTACTTTAAAATTATCTATATCTATAAAAGCAATGGAAAACGGCTTTCTATTTCTATTATATAATGCCTTTTTTTCGCTTGCTCTATCCCAAAAATGTTCCTTAGTATATACTCCAGTTAATCTATCCTCTATGGATAATATATTATAGTTGGTAGATCTGTTTAAAGCCCTATCAATTCTGGCATGAAATTCTTCCATATTAAAAGGTTTAGTTATATAATCATCTGCGCCCATTTTAAGTGTATTTATTTTAGTTTCTAAATCATTTTTTACTGAAATTATAATTATAGGAATGAATGGATCAACTTTTCTAATTGCCTTGGTCATTTTTAAACCATCTATATCTGGTAATATCATATCTAGTATTACTAAAGATATATCCCCTTCATTTAAATATTTAATGGCTTCAAAGGGATTTGAACATAGGATGGCATTGTAGCCCCTTTCCTCCATGCTCTTTTCAATTAATTTTAATAATAATACATCATCATCAATAATTAAAATTTTTTCATCATCTATTTTATTAGGATAATCCATTTCATTACTTTTGAGTTTTTTATATTTTCCATTATAGAGTTTCTCATTCATATTCTCTACTGCTGCATAAAACCTACCATACAAATTCAAAATATTAGATACAGTATTTTCTTTATGTTTTGAAATACAGGTATTAAAATCCTCTAAAATATTAGTAAATAGTCCATATTTGAATCCCTTATCCACTTTATTTATTTCATGGTAAAATCCCTCTATTCTCTTTAAATATTTTATATCTCCTGTCATAGAATATTTCATTAAATTATCAAATTGTTCATTTTTACTTACCATTATTTTTTTCAAAAATACTTGTTTTCCGTTCAATTTCACTAGCCTCCATATAAAACTTATATAAAAATTATCTCCATTAATTCATTATATCAATAGGATTTTTTTAATTCTTTACAATTTTTGTTACATAAATGGTTCTTTTTTGCTTTAAAAATAAAATGCCCTAGGATTTATAAATATCCATGGGCTTTCATCTTAATTTATATTCTTTTTTCCAGCACCATCATCTCTACCCCATGTGCTGGCAACTGAAATATATCTCTATATTCCCCTTCTAGTTCCACATATTCCACCATCATTTCAGGCTTAGATTTCCCTTTAAGATATTCTATTTCTTCCACAGTCATATTCTCTGGCATCCCCATTTTGAGCCAATCATCAAATACGGAACCAGATTCTCTATTTAATTTATATTTTGTTATTTTATAATTTCCTACAAGGCTTTCTATATTAAACTCTATTTCTTTAATCCCTTTATTCTCATAAACCATATATCTTTCCCTATGGTTTATATGAGAAGTGTCTCCAGATAAAAATAAATTATCGAAATAAGTATAATTATAAGCTAGTATTTGAATATCCTCCCCATTTTTTGTGATTATATAATCATCATCTTTAGCTATTATTTCATTTCCTAATTTAGATAGTAAATAATAAGCATAATAGGATGGCTTTTTTAAGCCATCTTTGTTTATTAGACCAAAGCCTCCGTGAAAATGGGATATGCCTAATTTTTGTTCTTCAAATATATCTGTAAAGGTCCAATAGCCTATAGAATCTACTTTGTCTATGGATTGTAATACATTTTTTATTATATATGTGGACACATAGCAGGTATCGTGTATTGGATTGCCTAAATGAGCAGAGGCATTCCATTCAGTAATATGAATTTCTGGTATATTGCCTAAGATAGTTTCTATTTTAGATTTTACAATATCTATAGTATTTAAAACATGGTTTTCCCCATGATAAATTATTTTTGGCATAAAGTTCATATTTTTAATATCCTCACCTGATTCTACTAATTTATAATATTCCTCCATACTTTCATCTGATATATATTCTGGATATATATGCATGGATACGAAATCCAAAGGTATATTTGTTTTTTTGCAAAATATTAAAAAGTCCTCTAGCCAAGTGCTATCAAGTATTGTACCATGGGTAATGGCAGGTCCTCCTGCTTTTAAATCTTCTGATATAGATTTAATAGCCATGACTGTTTCCCTATAGAATTCAAAATATTCTTCCTTAGTCCCTCCCCAAAAAAGGCCTTCATATGCTGGTTCGTTCCATACTTCAAAATACCAAGATTTTACTTCTCCTATGCCATATCTATTAATTAAGTGCTTTATAAATTCTTGTACTAAATCTGTCCATAGCCTTATATCCTTTGGTGGAGATATATTTCCCTTCCACCAATAAACTGTCTCATTAGACTTTTTTAATTCTTCTGGCATAAAACCTAGTTCTATAAAGGGTTTTATATTATTGTCTAAAAAGCAATCAAATAATTCATCTACATAAGTCCAATTGTATTTCACATTACCTTCAGGAGATACATTATATATCATCATTTCCTCCATAAAGATTCCATGAAATCTAATATAATTAAAGCCAATTTCATTTTGCATTTCAATAAATTGTTTTTGCCAATTGGCCCTTAAGCCTTCGTGAGCCCTACCAAAGGTAATTAGGTTTTCCCAATGCTTTTTTAAACATTTCCCTTTAGCCTTACTATTTGTGTAAACAGATTTTATATCATCTTTTGCCGCTGTCTTACCAATTTGTAGATTGTCATTTTCTAAATAGGTGAATAGTTTTCTAAGAGCTGCATCCCTATCCACATCTAAATAGGTTTTTGGCCTTTTATTTTCCCCTTCAGTTTTATAATCCCGATCCTTTCTAAACTCCGTAGGTGTCGTATTATAATTGTCTTTAAATAGATTGTTAAAAGAATTTATATTGGGGAAACCACTGGTATTAGATATATCAATTATGGACATATCTGTAGTAATTAGCATTTTTACTGCCTTATCAAGCCTTACAGTGTTTAAATATTCTTGAAAAGACATTCCAGTTTTATTTTTAATAAAATGGGATAAGTAATAATAATTAAGATGTTCTCTTTCTGCTATTTCTTTTAAGGTGATTTTTTTATGGAAGTTTTCATTTACATATTCTATTATTCTTTGAAGTCTTGCTAAATCTGTATCACTTAATTCAGCATCTTCTTTCTCTATTAAATCATATTTAAAATTATTTAATAAATGTTCCCCCAATAGATTTAGATAAGAAGCTATCCCTAGCTCATATCCTAAATCTTTCTTGTTTAATTCCCAGATTATTTCTGCAATATAATATTTAATGGTGTCGAAAATTCCTTGTTCTTCTTTTTTATATTCAAAAGACCTACAGCTAAATCTCATTTTGCTAAAGCCTGGACAAATTCTATTATAAAAATCAGGATTTATTTGTACTGCCAATAATACATTTTTATCTCTCACTTTTCTAGTACTATAAAGTTCGTCGCTATTAACTAGGATAATATCATTTTCCTTTAAATAGTGTACCTCTTCTCCAATTCTAATACTTACACTACCTTCTAATACCAATAAAAATTCCATTTCATTATGCCAATGCATTTGAAAATTATCTACTGAATGGATAATGGTTTTAACTGGCAGCACTTCACTCCCTTGTATGATTTCATAAACATATTCCATTATATGTCCCCCCTTTTTTACAATTAATAATTGACAATTGACAATTAAAAATTGTAAATACATAATTACTTGGGTCTAGCTTTTGGGTTGAGATCCTTCGCTGTTGCTCCGGATGACAGACTTCCAAGGATTATTCACCTAAAAATGCTTCGATTCTTTCCAGTAATATTTCTCCGTCTTCTATATTCATGGCCATGTTTTCTATAGGGCAGAGACCTGTCTTGTCCCTGTTTTTTATATATTCCGTGGTATTTAGATAGCTGAATTTAATATTTTCATCTTCTAGTAACTTTATTGCACTTTCAGATATTAATTCTCCATATACTTCTTTTATGCCTATATATTTACATAGTAGGGCTGCACCTTTTCCTATTACTTTATCAGCTAAAACTCCATCTTTAGCAATTTCTTTCATTTCTTTTGCCAATTTGTATATAGGTTTTATACCCTTTTCTTTAGATTTAAATATTAACTTTTTGCTTTTTACTACTGCTATTGTTAAATTTTCTTCATTTAAATATTTTTTTGCTATTTCTATATCTTTCATCTAATCTAACTCCTCTTTAATGTTTTTCTAATTGCCATAGTTTATAGTCTAATTATATCAGTTTCTAGGAGATTTTTTAAGATAAAGAATATTTAGTACAAATAAAAGGAACAGTCTCAGATTATCTGAACTGCCCCTACATTGATTTATTTGCTATTCTATTATTTCCATTTGCTTATATATTAGTTTATCTAATAATATATACAATATATAGGCTGAAATTATAAATATTAATATAATTGTTCCATATATTATATATATGCCATTGTTAATGGGCATTAATTTATATACTAAAAACCCTAGCCCAAATAAATATAATGCAGTTATACCCATAGTGATTACTACATTTAGATTTTGTTTCATAACCTTCTGAGGATTATCCCAATCTAGCATTGGCCTAAATATGTCTACTATCATTCCTATTTCTGTCATAACTACACTACCTAATAGTCCTAAGAAAGCAATCCAAAAGATATTTTCTATTTTCAATTCCACTACAAAGTATAGACTAATTAATAATGCAATAATACCTATTATCTGGATAATTAAAGCTGCAAAGATTCTGCCAAATATTTGATCCTTTGTTTTTATGGGTAATACTCTTTGTATCCAGAGATTTTTCCCTTCCCTAGAAAAAGTAGTACTGCCTACACCATCTATTCCAGCTAAGAAAACTATTATACCAGCACCAATAAGGGATATAAGATGGCTATCAAAATAATTCCCAGCTCCTCCTAAAGAAATTCCTTCATTCATATAATATGATATTAAGAATATAATAGGTATTATAATTACTCCCATAACTGAATTCATTAAATATACTGGAGTCCTAAATAACATTTTTATTTCTTTCAATCCTATGGCTAAAAAGCTAGGACTTAATTTACTATAATCTTTAATTGAAATTTTTTTATTTTTATTATGGCTTACCTCCATATTTCCTATTAGACCCTTAAAGAATAACTTCTCACTTAATTCTAACATAATTAGAAATCCTAATATGGAAATACCAATAAACAATATAAAATTTAATAAACCATTTAGGCTATAAGCCTCAGTTAACGCTAAGGTTCCCCACATAGCCCATGGGAAAAACATTCCAAACTTCTTGACTAATAAATTGGAATCCTTGGCCATATTGAAGAAAAAATCATCTCCTTCAGTAATTGATTTTTGTCCCATAGATTGCATCTTAAATTGGAAAGCTAATATAATTACTAGAAGCAGTATATAGCCAATTACCCTAAGCAAATCCTTTTTGCCTCTAATATTGGTATATTTCATAAATAACATAATTATTATGGATACTATAGCTAGGGGTATTATGGGTAGAAATAGAACTAAGAATATAGATGATAGCCAATATAATATCCCCTCTCCTCCCTTTATGCCATATATAAATATAAAAGGCAGTATTATTGGAAGAGTTGTTAAATATTCATTTATCATTGAAGTGATAAATTTAGTCCCTATAATATCCTTAGCTCTTATAGGTAATGGTACCAATATATTTAAATCATTGGAAAAATAATATTTAGACATAATAAATATTATTCCAAATATAAATATAAAGATCTGGGCATATAAAAAACCACTTAAAAGAAATGCAGATTTTTGCCCTACATATTCATAGGCTAAATATAATCCCTGAAGTCCTTTTATTAGCATGATATAGGTAGGCAATAGGGATAAAAGGGCTATAAATACAATTATCATTCTAGTTCTTTCTCTTTTATCTCGAAGCTTATGTTTTAAAGCTGATAGACCAAAACTTACATTTAAATCTATTTTAATTAAAGATACAAGCTTCTTCATTATTCTGTCAGCTCCAAAAATATATTTTCTAGGGATTCTTTTTCTTCAGCATGATCTCTAAGCTCTTCCATAGTGCCAAGGGCTACTATTTTCCCTTTATTTATAATTGCAATTCTATCGCATAATTTTTCTGCTACTTCTAATACATGGGTAGAGAAAAATACAGTATTTCCTTGATTACATCTTTCCCTCATAATTTCCTTCAATTGAAAAGAGGACTTTGGGTCTAAACCTACCATAGGCTCATCTAATATAAAAAGTTTTGGATTATGAATTAATGCAGATATTAGAACTAATTTTTGTTTCATACCATGGGAATAACTACCTATAATATCGCCTATGGCATTTTTTAAATCAAATATTTCCAAATACTTCTCCATTCTCTCTTGTCTTATATCCTTAGGGATTTCATACATATCTGCTATGAAGTTTAAATATTCTATGCCCTTTAATTTATCGTATATTTCTGGAGTATCTGGAACATAAGATATTTGTTGCTTAGCCTTTAGAGGTTCTTCCCAAACATTTGTATTTTCTAAGAAAATTTGTCCCTCATCTGGTTTTAATAATCCCACTATCATTTTTATAGTAGTAGTCTTTCCTGCCCCATTAGGGCCTAAAAAGCCAAATATTTCTCCAGATTTTATCTCTAAATTTACATTGTCCACGGCTTTAACACTTCCCTTGCCATAGGTTTTAGATATACTTTGTAATTTTAACAAAATATAGCCTCCTTTTTTAGTTTTGGGACAGCGGGGACGGTTCTCCCTGTCCCATAATATGCTGCCCCTATAATTCATAATTTACAATTTTAAATTCATAATTGGCCTACAGGCCTAAAGCTTTCTCTACCACATTATCTACTGTAAAACCAAACTTTTCAAATAATAATTCTCCTGGGCCAGAGGCACCAAATTCATCCATAGAGATTACTTCTCCATCTAGACCTACATATTTATGCCAGCCTAAGGAGGATGCGGCTTCTACTGCTAGTCTTTTTCTTATATTTTTAGGTAATACACTTTCTTTGTATTCTTCAGATTGTTCTTCAAATAATTCCCAAGAAGGCATACTTACTACTCTAGAATTAATTCCCTTTTCTTTTAATATATCTGCTGCATCATATACTAATTGGACTTCTGAGCCTGATGCCATTAGAATTATATCTATATTATTTCCTGTGTCTTTTAGTACATATCCACCTTTTAATGCATCTCTACCTGTTTCCTTTAATATTGGTAAACTTTGTCTTGTCAGTATTAGGGATGTAGGTGCGTCTTTTCTATTTAATGCCTCATACCAAGCTATGGCAGTTTCTTTGGCATCTGCTGGTCTAAAGGTAATCATACCTGGCATAGAACGTAGCATAGCTAGTTGTTCTACTGGTTGATGAGTAGGTCCATCTTCTCCTACACCAATACTATCATGAGTCAATACATAGGTAACTGGTTTCCCCATCAATGCAGATAATCTCATACCATGTTTCATATAATCGCTAAATATAAGGAAAGTTCCACCATATACTCTTAGCCCTCCATGTAAAGCCATTCCATTAAGTATAGCTGCCATGGCATGTTCTCTTATTCCAAAGTGAATATTAGAGCCTTTATAATTTTCCTTAGAAAATACTTCTCTATTATTCATATTGGTTTTATTTGATGGAGCTAAGTCTGCTGAACCTCCCATTAAATTTGGGATTCTTTCTGCTAATCTATTAATAACTACCCCAGATGCTTCCCTAGTAGAATAATTTTTGTCAAATTGTAAAAATTCTTCTGAATCTAAATAGTCCATAGGGATTTCTAGATTTAACCAAGCCTCTAATTCCTTGGCTAATTCTGGATACTCATTTTTATAAGCTTCCCATTTTTCTTCCCATTGTCTTTCATTTTCTTCACCTAATGCTACTAAATTAGCCATATGTTCTCGAACTTCACTAGGCACAGTAAATTCTTCTTCTTTCCAATTTAAGAATTCTTTTAAATTTTTCATGTCTTCCGCTCCTAATGGGGAACCATGAACAGAATTCTTTCCTTGTTTAGAAGTTCCATAGCCAATTTCTGTGGTGATTTTAATTAAAGAAGGTTGATTTAAATTTTTCTTAGCTTTATTTATTGCTATCTCAATAGCATCTATATCATTTCCATCTTCTACATGGAAAGTTTCCCAACCCATGGCTTCAAATCTTTTAGAAACATCTTCAGTAAAAGCTATATCTGTACTTCCTTCTATAGTTATGGAATTAGAATCATAAAGTACTATTAATTTTCCTAAACCTAAAGTCCCTGCCAAAGAAGCTGCCTCATAATTAATTCCCTCCATCATACAGCCGTCTCCAGATAATATATAAGTATAGTGGTCAATTATCTCATGATTTGGTTTATTAAATTCTGCTGCCAAATGCCTCTCAGCCATAGCCATTCCCACACCATTGGCAATTCCTTGGCCTAGTGGCCCTGTAGTAGCTTCTACTCCTGTAGTATGGCCATATTCTGGATGGCCTGGTGTTTTACTGCCTAATTGGCGGAAATTCTTTAAATCTTCCATAGTTAAGCCATATTCAAATAAATGTAATAGGGAATACAACATGGCAGAACCATGACCTGCTGATAATATAAATCTATCCCTATTTATCCAATCTGGATTTTTGGGATTGTGTTTCATCACCTTTGCCCAAAGAGTATAAGCCATAGGTGCAGCACCAAGAGGCAAACCTGGATGACCAGAATTAGCTTTTTCAATGGCCTCTGCTGACAATACTCTAATGGTATTAATACTTAGATTATCTATATTCACTTAATCCACTCCTTTCAATTTTTCATTATTATTATATCAATATTTGCTAATTTATACAATTTGAAATAAGTATCCTTTAAAAGAATACTTATTTTAGCTAACTTTTATTTAAAATCTAATTATAATTTTCTCCTATTGTTACATAATAATAATGAATTGCAATCTAAGCACTGTCTATAATAT
>DAIMNI010000007.1:0-26352 GCA_036720245.1 Tissierellia bacterium
AATACCACAGCTAGAGAAAGATGAGAAAAAAAATGTAATTAACAAAGACAGAAAAGTAGGAAAGACTGTTAGAGTAGATATAGACAGATTAGATAATTTAATGAATTTGGTATCTGAATTAATTATTATTAAGACTCGAATGGATGATTTATCTGGAAGCTCTAATAAAGAAAATATGACAGAAGCCATAGAATATCTTGAGAGAATTACTACTAGTCTTCACGATGCAGTAATGAAAGTTCGTATGGTGCCAATTGAAAAAATTTTTAATAGATTTCCACGAATGGTTAGAGATTTATCTAAAGAATTAAATAAGGAAATTAGATTAGAAATGTCTGGAGAGGAAACTGAAGTAGATAGAACTGTAATAGATGAGATTGGAGATCCTTTAATTCATATAATAAGAAATTCCATCGATCATGGTATAGAGACACCTGAAAATAGAATTAAGCAAGGAAAACCAAAGGAAGGCACTGTAATTCTTAAAGCCTATCCTGATGGGAATAATGTAGTAATAGAAGTAATAGATGATGGTGGTGGAATAAATGTTAATGAAGTAAAAGAAAAGGCAATTTCAAAAGGTATAGTAACAGAAGAAGAGGCAGAAATGTTTTCTAGTGAGGATATTGTAAATCTGCTATTTTTGCCAGGATTTAGTACTTCTGAAGAGGTTTCTGATGTTTCAGGCAGGGGAGTAGGGCTAGATGTAGTAAAAAGCAAGATTGAGGCTATAAATGGTTCTGTTGAAATTATAAGCGAAATAAATGTAGGCACTAATTTCATTATAAGAATTCCTTTGACCTTAGCTATAATACAAGCATTACTTGTGAACTTAGGGGAAGAAATATATGCAGTTCCATTAAGTTCAATAACAGAAATAACTAGTATTAAAGAGGAAAGTATCAGAAATATTCAGGGGCAAGAAATCATATTATACAGAGGCAAAACAATTCCCATTGTGAGATTAAATAATTTAATGGGTGTGGAGACTTTAGAGGAAAAGACGGAACATGTGGTAATAGTAGTAAGAAAAGGTGAAAAACAAGCTGGTTTATTAGTAGATGATTTAATTGGACAACAGGAAATTGTTATAAAGCCCCTAGGGAAATATTTATCTAATATTAAATATTTATCTGGAGCTACCATATTAGGTAATGGCAGTATATCACTTATAATAGACGTGAATTCTATAATATAGGGAGGTGCTAATATGTCTTTAGAGATTGAAAACAAATATGTAATATTTAAATTGGCTGAAGAATATTATGGTTTATCAATAGATAATGTCATATCTATTGAAAAGCCTAGTCAAATTACAAGAATTCCCAATGCACCATCTTATATTAAAGGGGTTATTAACTTAAGGGGAGAAGTTATTCCTGTAATAGATTTAAGAAATAAACTGGGAATGGAAACTAGGGATTTAGATAGGAGTTCAAGAATAATAGTAGTTTCATCTAATGAAATATTTGCAGGATTAATAGTGGATACATCTTCAGAGGTCTTAGAAATTCATAAGGAAAATATAGACAAGCCTCCGACAAATGAAAATGAGGAATATATTGATTATATCAAGGGAATAGGCAAGATCAAAGATAGACTAATAATACTACTAGATTTAACAAAAATATTGGAATATTGAGGATGATAATTATGGATGTAGATAATCTAAATATAAATATGCTAGATATATTAGGTGAAATAGGAAATATAGGCTCTGGCAATGCAGTTACAGCTTTGGCTAATATGCTTTCTAAACGTATAGATATGAATGTCCCTAAGGTGAGAATGCTTGAGTTTAAAGATGTAGCGGCAATTTTAGGCGGAGAAGAAAAGCTGGTTGCAGGAATATATTTAGATCTTCATGGTGATGTTAAAGGAAATATTATGTTTATTCTGGATATGCAATCTGCTATTAATTTAACGGATATGTTGTTAAATAGGGAAAATAGTAGTGAAGAGCTAGATGAAATAGGCATGTCTGCTTTATCAGAAGTTGGAAATATATTGGCTTCCTCCTATGTGAATTCTTTAAGTGCATTAACTAATTTAAAAATCATTGTATCTGTGCCTTCTTTAGCTATTGATATGGCTGGTGCCATACTTTCAGTACCAGCAATTCAATTTGGGCAAATTGCGGATCAAATTTTGTTTATAGAAACAATTTTTGCCGAGGGAGATAATTATGTCAAGGGTAATTTGTTTTTGCTACCAGATATGGCATCTTTCGAAAAAATATTATCAAGTCTAGGAGTATTGTAATATGGGGATTATCAAAGTTGGAATGGCAGATTTAAATATAACAATGGCACCGGGAATTTTAACAACTCTAGGTTTAGGTTCTTGTGTAGGAATTGCATTATATGATAAACAAAATAAGATTGCTGGACTGGCTCATATTATGCTGCCATCAAGCAAGGAGATTAAAAACAACGAAAATAAGGCAAAATTTGCAGATACGGGGATCGATTTATTAATTGAAATGATGATAAAAAAGGGAGCTAAAAAAGAAAATTTAACTGCAAAAGTTACCGGTGGCTCTCAAATGTTTTCTTTTAATAATAATAGTTCGGTTTTAAAAATAGGCGAAAGAAATGTAATAGCTACTAAGGAGAAATTAAATGACCTAAATATTAGAATTATCTCTGAAGACACGGGAGGGAACTATGGTAGAACTATTGAATTGGATGCAGAAGATGGTTCATTATTAGTAAAAACCATAGGCCATGGTGAAAAGATTATATAGTTTTTTCTAAGGAGGTAATTTTATGAAAACAAAGGAATTATGGATAAAATACTCACAAACTAAAGATAAGAAAGCAAAACAACAGCTTATAGAGGAATATATTTATTTAGTTAAAATCGCGGCTGGAAGAATGTATAACTTTTATGGCTCTAAAATTGAGTACGATGATTTGATTGGTTTTGGTGTTCTTGGTTTAATAGATAGTATAGAACGATTTGATATTAGTAGAAATATAAAGTTTGAAACCTACGCACAAATACGAATTAGGGGAACTATTATTGACAATATAAGAAAATTAGATTGGGTTCCTAGATCTCTTCGAAAAAAATCTAAAGATGTTCAAGAAGCTATGGCAAAACTAGAGAATAAACTAGGAAGAACCCCAACAAATCATGAGTTATCACGATATTTAAATATTTCTCTAGGAGAGCTAGAATCTATACTTGCTGATATTTCAAATTTTAATATGGCTTCTTTAGAGGACTTATTAGCTAATAAAGGAGAATACTATATTAATACTGATGTTTTAGAAGATTTGCCAGATGAACTATATGAAAAAAAAGAATTTAAAAAAATACTTGCAGATATAATAGATAATTTACCTAATAATGAAAAAAAAGTAATTTCCCTATATTATTACGAAGAATTAACATATAAAGAAATTGGCTATATAATGGAATTATCTGAATCCAGAATATCTCAAATACATAGTAAGGCAATTTTAAATATTAAAAATCAACTAGGGAGAAAGGGTGTATATTAAAGCTGTTTAAGAAAGGTGGTGTAGTATGCAAAATAATTCCCAAGATTACAATTTGGAGATTACTAGAGATGGAATAGAAGCCTATATCACATTAATAAATAAGGGAATCTTTTTGGAGGATAAAAAGGAAACTAGCGTAGATAAAGAGGAAAGAATTAAGACTATAATTAAAGAAGTAAAAGATATAATTAAAGTAGGACTAAAAGAAGATGAATTAATAGAGATTTTAAGTGGTGAAATGTATGGAGAAAAAATATTAATTGCTGAAGGAATCAAACCTATTGCTGGAAAAGATGGTTATGTAAAATTTAAATTTGATTTAGATAAAAAATTAACCCCAAAGGTTTATGATGATGGCACTGTTGATTATAGGGAATTAGATATAATTAATAATGTGAGAAAAGGAGATGTATTAGCAGAATTAATTTCACCAGAAGAAGGTAAAGATGGTCAAAAGGTAAATGGTGAGATCATTAAATATAAACCTGGGAAACCTCCTTATATTAGATATGGAAAAAATGTAGAATTATTAGAGGATGGTATTACTTTAGTCTCTACAATGGATGGATTAGTAAAATTAGATGCCAATAGAATTATTGTTTCTGAAATATTTGAAGTAAAAAATGTAAATAATGAAACAGGAAATATTAATTTTAATGGAGCAGTATTAGTTAGGGAAAATGCCTTAAATGGTTTTCAAATAAAAGCAGATGGGGATGTAGAGGTATATGGTGTTGTAGAAGGGGCATATATCGAAAACAATGGAGATGTTGTAATTAAACGAGGAATACAGGGATATAATCGGCCAACTATTAAAACAAAAGGAAATATAACTACAAAATTTGTAGAAAATGCTATAATTAATGCTAATGGAAGTATAACGGCGGAGGCAATTATGCATAGCCAAATAGCTTGTAAGGGAAATGTTAATCTTGTAGGTAAAAGGGGACTTATAGTAGGTGGCGTATGTAGAGCTGGAAGGGAAATAAAAGCAAGAGTCATTGGATCATCTATGGCTACCTCTACTATATTAGAAGTTGGAATAGATCCAAATATAACGCAGAAAAAGGAAAAATTAGGGCAGGATATAGTTGCAATTAAAGATAATTTAGACAAGATAATAAAATCCTTAAATTTATTAGAAAGTTTAAAAAAAGCCAATAGATTAGATAAGGAAAAAGCCCAAATGTATTTAAGATTAATTAAAACTAAGGATAATCTATTGAAGGAATTACAAGAAAAAAAGGATGAGTATGAAATAATAGAAAAGGCTTCAGAAAACTGTTCAAGGGGAATGGTTAAAGTGTCAGGCATTATATACCCTGGTGTAAAAATTATTATAGGAAATAGCAATTATTTTATTAGAGATGAAATGGAAAGATGTACATTTTATAGGGAAGAAGGGGAAATTAGAATAGGTCCTTATTAGGGGTGAGATTATGTCTATCAGACCTGTGGATTATACAAGTTTAATTCCTAAAACTCAGGAATTATCTAAAACAAAACAAGTGGAACTCGATAGTTTAAAAAATCAAATGGATATACAAATGACGCAACAGGAAAAGCAAATAAATAAAAATATGAAAAGTGTTAGAGATACTAATAAAACGGAAAATTTAATTATAGATACCAAAAAGGAAAGAGAAAAACAAAAAAAAGGCAGAAAAAAGAAAAAGAATGAAAATGGTGATAAAGAAAAGGAAAAAACAAAAGAGGTATTAGGTGGAAATATTGATATAAGAATTTAATTGAGGTGTATCATGCTAAATACATTTTTAAATATTGTTGGCTTAATTTTTATAATTATATCTATTATTATAATAAAGAAAACATCTAAAAAAGAAACTGCTATTTATAAAGAAATACTTTTAATTGAAGATAATATAAAATCATATTCTTTAAGCATAGAAAATATTTTAAATAATTTTGATGAATTAATAGATTCTAGTTTATCAAAACTTGAATTCATGGAAAAACAAAATGAAGAACCTTTTAAAGTCCATGATTCATATTTTATGGAAAACAAAACATTATTAGAAGAAGATAATGCTAAGGAAGATTATATAGATACCATATATGATGAAATAATAAAACTAAATAAAATAGGTCTTTCAAATGAGGAAATAGCTAAGAAGTTAAATATTGGCATTAGGGAAGTGGAAGTTTTTTTAAAAATCTGGAAGAATAAATAAATTCTAGATTGATTTTAGTTTTAGTATATGTTATACTACTAAGGTGATTACACACATACTCAGATATTTAAGTTTGTGCCTTATGGGTCCCTTAAATAAATGATGAGAATGGCGGAATAAAACATGGAGGTGTATTAAATTATGTCAGTGATTACTATGAAGGGTTTACTAGAAGCTGGTGTTCATTTTGGACATCAAACTAGAAGATGGAACCCTAAAATGGCAGAATATATATTCACAGAAAGAAACGGAATATATATTATTGATTTACAAAAAACTGTTCAAAAAGTTGAAGAAGCTTATGCATTTATAAAAGAAATTGCAGCCGAAGACGGTGAAATTCTTTTCGTAGGAACTAAAAAACAAGCCCAAGAAGCTATAGAAGCAGAAGCAAAAAGATGCGGTATGCATTATGTGAACCAAAGATGGCTTGGTGGAATGTTGACTAATTATAAAACTATTAGACAAAGAATAGATAGGCTTCATGAATTAGAAAAGATGGAGGAAGACGGTATATTCGAACTCCTACCAAAAAAAGAGGTTATACAGCTAAATAATGAAAGGGAAAGACTTGAAAAATTCCTAGGTGGAATTAAAAATATGAATGGACTTCCTGATGCATTATTTGTAGTAGACCCTAGAAAAGAAAGAATAGCTGTAAATGAAGCTAGAATACTTGGAATACCTGTTATAGCTATAGTTGATACTAATTGTGATCCAGATGAAATAGATTACGTTATACCTGGAAATGACGATGCCATTAGAGCAGTTAAATTGTTAACTGAAACCATGGCAAGTGCTGTGCTAGAAGGCAAACAAGGAGAACAAATAGAAGACTTTGAAGAATAGGAAAAAGGTAAGGGCCAAATAGGTATTATTTTAGCTCTTACCATTTTTAACAATAAGAGGAGGGATAGAATGAGTATAAGTGCTGCACAAGTAAAGGAATTGAGAGAGAGAACAGGGGCAGGCATGTTAAATTGTAAAAATGCATTGGTCGAGGTTGATGGTGATATTGAAAAGGCTGTAGATTTACTTAGAGAAAAAGGTCTTTCGCAGGCTGCAAAGAAATCCAGTAGAATAGCTGCAGAAGGATTAGTAGATTCCTATATTCATGGAGGAAGAATAGGGGTATTAATTGAGGTAAATACAGAAACAGACTTTGTAGCTAAAAATGCTGAGTTTAAAAAATTTGTAAGGGATTTAGCTATGCAAGTAGCAGCATCAAACCCTAAATATATTAGTATAGAAGATGTTCCAGAAGAAGATGTAAATAGAGAAAAAGAAGTTTTAATTCATCAAGTAATAAATGAAGGCAAACCAGAACATGTGGCAGAAAAAATTGTAGAAGGTAGACTTGGGAAATTTTACGAACAAGTTTGTTTACTAGAACAATCTTTTATTAAAGATCCTAGCATGAAGGTTAAGGATTTATTAAATGAAAAAATTTCTAAAATCGGAGAGAATATTGTAATTAGAAGATTTGAACGATATGAAGTAGGAGAAGGCCTAGAAAAACGAGAAGAAGACTTTGCAGAAGAAGTTGCAAAACAAATGAAAATGTAATTAGATGGAGAACACTGGTTGTTCTCCATTTAAATAAGAAATAGGGGAGGAGCTAAAAAATGGAGCCAATATTTAAAAGAGTAGTTTTAAAACTAAGTGGAGAAGCCCTAGCTGGCAATAAGGGACATGGCATAGATGAAGAAACTGTAAATGGAATAGCGGAAGAAATTAAAGAATTACATAATCTAGGTGTGGAAGTGTCAATTGTCGTTGGCGGGGGAAATTTCTGGCGAGGTAGAAGTACAGCAAATATGGACAGGGCAACTTCTGATTATATGGGGATGTTAGGGACTGTAATAAATTCTTTAGCATTGCAAGATGCACTCGAAAATATTGGAGTAATTACTAGGGTTCAATCTGCTATTGAAATGAGACAAATTGCTGAACCTTATATTAGACGAAGAGCCATTAGACATTTAGAGAAGGGGAGAGTTGTAATATTTGCAGCAGGTTCTGGCAATCCTTATTTTTCCACTGATACTGCAGCAGCACTAAGGGCTGCTGAAATAGAAGCAGAAGTAATATTATTGGCTAAAAAAGGGGTAGATGGGGTTTATGATTCTGATCCATGTATTAATCCTTTAGCTAAAAAATTTGATACTTTAGGATATATAGATATATTAAATATGGGCTTAGGCATTATGGACTCTACTGCTACTTCTCTATGTATGGATAATAAAATACCTTTGATAGTTTTTGGTATTGACAATCCAGGCAATATTGTAGATGTGGTTCTAGGAAAGAAAATTGGGACTCATGTAAAGGAGGAATAGTAATGTATTTAGACATTCATAAAGAAACAGAGGAAAAGATGAAAAGATCAATAAATATTTATAGGGAAGATCTTCAGGGGATAAGGGCAGGGAGAGCAAATCCGGTACTATTAGACAAAATTTCAGTAGATTATTATGGTACCAATACTCCCCTAAAACAGGTGGCAAGTGTTTCAGCTCCAGAGCCAAGATTATTAGTAGTTCAACCTTGGGATTCTAGTTTAATTCCAGTTATTGAAAAGGAAATTTTAAAATCTGATTTAGGACTAAATCCTTCTAATGATGGGAAATTAATAAGATTACCTATTCCTATGTTAACAGAGGAAAGAAGAAAAGAATTAGTTAAAGTAGTAGGAAAAGCACAGGAAAATGCAAAAGTAGCCATTAGAAATACTAGAAGAGAAGCCAATGATTTCATCAAAAAGATGGAAAAAGATAAAGAATTATCAGAAGATGAAAGGAAATCTGCAGAAGAAGAAGTACAAAAGCTTACTGATAGATATATAGAAGAAGTAGATAAAATTACAAGGGAAAAAGAAGAAGAATTAATGGAGATTTAAAAATTCCCCTTCTTATTATAGAAGGGGTTTTTATCGTAGGAGGTAATACTATGGAAAATGCAAAGAATATAGAATTAATAAATCAGATTGATAAGAATAATATCCCAGAGCATGTTGCTATTATAATGGATGGTAATGGAAGATGGGCAAAAAAAAGATTTCTTCCAAGATCTGCAGGTCATCATGAGGGCATGAAAAGGGTAATTGAAATCGTAGAGACAGCAGAAAAATTAGATATTAAATACTTATCGCTATATGCATTTTCTACTGAAAATTGGAAAAGGCCACAAGAAGAGATAGACAATCTTATGAAATTACTAATACAATATATAAAAACTGAATTAGATCGAATTCATAAAAATAATGTAAAAATACAAACTATGGGGGATATATCTAAATTACCAAGGGCTTCTAGAGAAGAAGTGGAAAGGGCAATTAAAACTACAAAAAACAATGATAAAATGATCTTAAATATAGGTTTAAATTATGGTGGCAGAGATGAAATAATATTGGGCATAAAAAATATTTTAGAAGATATTAAAATGGGTAATATAAAAGAAGAAGAAATAGATGAGAATTTATTTTCTGATTATTTATATACTAAAGGTTTGCCAGATCCTGACCTTTTAATTAGACCAAGTGGA
This sequence comes from Tissierellia bacterium, assembly GCA_036720245.1. GTDB lineage: Bacteria > Bacillota > Clostridia > Tissierellales > Tepidimicrobiaceae > JAAZMA01. Next base: position 9,245 of record DAIMNI010000007.1, read on the forward strand.
GAATTGAGATTATCTAATTTTATGCTATATCAAATAGCCTATACTGAATTTTGGTTTTCCGACATTTTATGGCCAGATTTTAAAGAGGAAGATTTTTATAGAGCTATTATTGATTATCAAAAGCGAAATAGAAGATTTGGGGGAATTTAAGTGGGTGAATTTATTAAAAGAGCTATTACTGGTTTAATTTTGGTATTATTAACTATTGCATTAACACTAAAAGGGGGAAAACCATTAGCAATTTTTGTATTTTTAATTTCCATAATTGGGATAAGAGAATTTTATAATGCCATAGACAATATTTCTTTATCTATTAGACCTATAGGCTATATAGCATGTATATTATTTTTCTTTAATTCTTTAGGTTATAATATGGTGAGTTTAAACTCTATAATGGCTTTTGTAACTATATCTTTATTGATCCTTTTTGTTTTAAAAGAGGATATTAAATTAGCAAATATTAGTATTACAATTTTTAGCATATTATACATACCTTTTCTATTTCAACATATTATATATTTAGACGGAAATATTTATATTTGGTTTATTTTTATTACTGCTTGGGGTACAGATACTTTTGCATATCTAGCTGGAAACTTATTTGGCAAAAAAAAACTTTGCCCTAATTTAAGCCCTAATAAGACTATAGAAGGTTCCTTGGGTGGGGTTTTAGGTTCTATACTATTAACTATTCTATTTTCTAAATATTTAAATTTACCCAACCTATGGGGATTAATTATATTATCTATTTTAGGAGCTATAATTGCACAATTTGGAGATTTAACAGCTTCTAAAATAAAGAGAATTACAGGCATTAAGGATTATGGATTTATTATACCAGGTCATGGTGGAATATTGGATAGATTTGATAGCATATTATTTACAGCCCCTTTGGTTTATTATTTTGTTAAGTTTTTTATATTGTAAAATAGGTGGTGGTTTATTTGTTAACAGCAATTGCAGCAATTTTTGTATTTTTAATGGTAATATTATTTCATGAATTTGGACATTTTATTGTAGCAAAAAATGTAGGCATTAAAGTAAATGAATTTTCTATAGGCATGGGTCCAAAAATATTTCAAAGAAAAAAAGAGGAAACCAAATACACTATTAGGCTATTACCTATTGGTGGCTATGTTAGTATGGAAGGGGAGGATGAATCCTCAGATGATCCTAGATCTTTTAATAATGTATCTCCCCTATCTCGAATTGCTGTTGTAGCAGCTGGTGCCATTATGAATTTTGTATTAGCAATAATAGTTTTATCTATAGTTACCTTTAATATAGGTATGCAAATTACAACAGTTGAAGAAACCATAAAAAATTCACCTGCAGAACAAGTGGGAATTCAATCTGGGGATATTGTAATAGGTATAAATAATGTGAAAACAAAAAATTGGGATACTATGGTAAATGAAATAAATAAGGCCAAATCTAATGAGGAAATGGTAGTAAGTATCATGAGAGATGGAAAAAAAATCAATTATATCTTAATACCAGATACAACTGATGAAGGTGTTGTTGTGATTGGCATTAGACCTGTTATGGAAAAATCCTTTTTAACTGCAATTAAAGGAGGATTTCAAAAGACTGGTTTTATGCTAGAATTAATGTTTCAATTCATAGGAATGTTATTTAAAGGACAGGTTGGAACTAATGATCTATCTGGCCCCGTAGGAGTTATTTATGTTATTGGGGAGCAGGCTAAGCAAGGTATGATTAATTTACTTTATCTAACAGGGTTTATATCCGTAAATCTAGGCTTTTTCAATTTACTACCTATACCTGCATTAGATGGCAGTAGAATAATCTTTTTATTTATAGAAATTTTAAGGGGAAAACCTATAGATCCAGAAAAAGAAGGTTTTGTCCACTTTATAGGATTTGTATTATTAATAGGACTTATGATAATGGTAACTTATACTGATATTGTAAGATTTAACTTATTTAAAAGGTGATAAAATGCAAAGGAAGAAGACAAAAAAGATTTTTGTTGGTAATGTAGCTGTAGGCGGAGATAGCAATATAACAGTTCAATCTATGACTAATACCATAACGAAAGATGTAAAAAGCACAGTAAATCAAATTAAAAGATTAGAGGATGCTGGGTGTGATATTATACGATCCGCAATTACAAATTTGGAAGATGCCAAGGCTATAGGAGAAATTAAAAGGCAAATTAATATACCCTTTATAGCGGATATACAATATGATTATAAATTAGCTATTGCAGCTGTTGAAAATGGCTGTGATTGCTTGAGAATAAATCCTGGTAATATTGGTTCAGAAATAAAAGTTAGAGAAGTTGTAAATGCATGTAAAGAAAAAGAGGTACCCATTAGAATAGGTACTAATTCTGGTTCAATAAAAAAAGAATTTTTAGAAAAGTACAATGGGGTAAATGAAAATTCCCTTGTCTATAGCACTTTAGAACAGATTAGACTTTTGGAAAATATGGGGTTTTATAATATGAAATTATCCCTAAAGGCTAGTTCTGTTCCATTAACTATAAAATCCTATGAAATGATTTCAAAATTAGTAGATTATCCCCTCCATGTAGGAATTACTGAATCAGGACCTATTTGGAGGGGTACTATTAAGTCTGCAGTTGGAATTGGAACCCTTCTTTCCATGGGTATTGGAGATACTATTAGAGTATCTTTAACTGGAGACCCAGTAGAAGAGGTTAAAGTGGGGAGGGAAATATTAAAATCTTTAAACTTATTAAATGAGGGTATAGAGATTATCTCTTGTCCTACTTGTGGTAGGACTAAAATAGATTTAATTAAATTGGTAGGAGAAGTAGAGGAAAATTTAAAAGATATTGATAAGCCAATAAAGGTAGCTATTATGGGCTGCCCGGTAAATGGACCGGGAGAGGCTAGGGAGGCAGACATAGGTATTGCAGGGGGTAAAGGGGAAGGCCTGATATTTAAAAAAGGTAAGATAATTAAAAAGGTTAGGGAAGAATTTCTAATTGAGGAATTAATAAAGGAAATAGAAAAACTTTAAAGCTAAAGGGGGTATATTGAAAATTGGAAAAAGATATCAAATTATCCCAAGTCTTAGAAAAAAATAATATAAAATCCCAGGAAAATATAGATTCTATATATTTAAGCAATGTAAAATTCTTTTTGAAAACTAATACTTTAGAAATCCTTCTTTTTTCGAATATGATAGTTGGGGATAAAATAATTGAAAATTTAAAGGAAGTTTTCCAGGAAAAGTTTCAGGATATGAATGTAATTATAAAAATAAAATATAGTGAATCTAATTCTTTAGAAACAATTTGGGAAGAATATTATCCTAATATATTATATTTAGTTGAGAAAGAAATCCCCTCCAGTAATTCATGGGTAAAGGAATTAGATTATCAATTGGAAGAAGATAGATTAACTTTCTTTCCAGTAAATAATGTTATTAAATTTGCTTTAGAGAACAACGGCTTGGCAAACAAAATTGAAATGAAAATAAAGGAAGAATTAAATATATCTATTAGTGTAATTATAGATGATTTAAGGATTACCGACAATAGGGATGGGATATTAGAACAAAGTTTAGTAGAGGAAAAACAAATTTCTCTTGAAACCATAAATAATAGCGAAAATAGTTTAAAAGAAAAGAAATCAAAAGATGTAAAAATTAGCAAAGACTATAAATTTGGAAAAAATATCCCAGATGAGGCTATGGAAATTAAAGATATCACAATCGATACAGGTGAGGCCATAATTAAAGGGGAAATTTTTCAATTTGAAACTAGAGATATTAAGGGTAATAGAAAATTGATAAGCTTTAATATGACAGATACTACAGATTCTATGACAGTTAAGGTCTTCCTTAGAGAAGGGCAATATGAAGAGTTTGAAGCTAATATTAGAGAAGGCTCATATGTAAAGGTAAAGGGAGATATTGTGTATGATAATTATTCAAATCATTTGGTTTTAATGCTTAAATCCCTAAACCTAGCAAAGAAAAAGGAAAGAGAAGATAATTGTGAGGATAAAAGAATAGAATTGCATCTACATACTCGAATGAGTAGCTTAGATGGAATAAGTAGTTTCAAGGAATTAGCAAAAAAGGCAAATAAATGGGGTCATAGTGCTATTGCAATAACAGATCATGGAGTAGTACAAGGTTTCCCCGAGGCTATGGAAGTTGGAAAAAAATTGGGCTTAAAAATAATATACGGTGTAGAGGGATATCTAATTAATGATAAGAAAAGTATAGTACATAATTATAATAAGGATAAAAAATACGATAATTATGTAGTTTTTGATATAGAGACCACGGGTTTATCTCCTATAAAAGATATGATAACTGAAATTGGTGCGATTAAAATTGAAAACGGCACTATAGTAGATAAATATAATCAGCTTATTAATCCAGAGAGGTCAATTCCCGATAAAATCGTAGAAATAACTGGTATTACTGATGAAATGGTAAGGGGTATGCCTACTATAGAGAAAGTATTGCCAGACTTTAAAAACTTTGTAGGAGATTCAGTATTAGTAGCTCATAATGCCACTTTCGACACTGGCTTTTTAAGAGAACAATATTATAAAAACGGAGAAACTCTAGATAGCCCAATTTTAGATACTTTAGAATTAACTAGGGCATTGTTTCCAAATTTAAAAAGTCATAAATTAAATATAGTGGCAAAACATTTAAATGTAAGTCTAATAAATCATCATAGGGCTGTAGATGATGCTAGGGCTACTGCGGAAATATTTTTAAAATGTATGAATATATTAAGCGAAAACAAGGCTGATAATTTTGATCAAATAAATAATCTTACAGATAGAAAGGATATAAATAAGGAAGAGTCCTATCATATAATATTACTAGTTAAAAATTATGAAGGATTGAAAAATTTATATAAATTAATTTCTAAATCCCATATTGATTATTTTTACAGGAAACCTCGAATACCAAAATCTCTTTTAAATAAACATAGGGAGGGTTTGTTAATTGGTTCTGCTTGCGAGGCAGGAGAATTATATCAGGCAATTCTTAGAAATAGAAGTTCTGGAGAAATAGAGGAAATTGCAAATTTTTATGATTATTTAGAGATTCAGCCCTTGGGAAATAATGCTCATCTAATTCGAAATGGCATGTTAAAAGATATTAGTGAGTTAAGAAAAATTAATGAAGAAATTTTAGAATTAGGAAATAAACTTGATAAATTAGTTGTAGCCACAGGAGATGTACACTTTCTAGAACCAGAGGATGAAATATATAGAAAAATATTAATGACTGGTCAAGGCTACAAGGATGCTGAATTTCAAGCACCACTATATTTTAAAACCACAAACGAAATGCTAGACGAATTTGATTATCTTGGAAAAGATATAGCAAGGGAAGTTGTCATTAAAAATCCTAATAAAATTTCTAATATGGTAGAGGATATTATTCCAATACCGGAAGGCACATATCCCCCAGTAATAGATGGAGCCGATACGGAATTAAGGGAAATAACTCATAATAAGGCCTTTGAAATATATGGAGACCCTCTACCAGATATAGTAAAAGAAAGATTAGATAGGGAATTAAACTCTATTATTAAAAATGGATATGCTGTAATGTATATAATAGCTCAAAAATTAGTTTGGAAGTCCATGGAAGATGGTTATCTAGTAGGTTCTAGAGGTTCTGTTGGTTCTTCTTTTGTAGCTACTATGAGTGGTATTACGGAGGTAAATCCACTACCCCCTCATTATGTATGTCCTAAATGCAAATATAGCGAATTTTTTCAAGACGGTTCTATTGCCTCAGGTATTGATTTACCTAAAAAGCAGTGCCCAAAATGTGGCACTAATTTAAACAAGAACGGTCACGATATACCTTTCGAAGTGTTTCTTGGCTTTGAAGGAGATAAGGAACCAGATATTGATTTAAACTTTGCAGGAGAGTACCAGCCTAAAGCACATAAATACACTGAGGAATTATTTGGTGAAGGATATGTGTTTAGGGCAGGAACCATAGGAACTATTGCAGAAAAAACAGCCTATGGATTTGTAAAAAAATATTATGAACATAAAGGGGTAAGTGCTCATCCTGCAGAAATTAATAGATTAGTGAAAGGTTTAACTGGAATTAAAAGGACTTCAGGCCAACATCCAGGTGGGGTAATGATAGTGCCAAGGTATAAGGATATTCATGATTTTACACCTATACAATACCCAGCAGATGATAAAAAGTCTGGTGTAATAACTACACATTTTGATTATAATGCTATTAGTGGTAGAATTTTAAAGTTGGATATATTAGGTCATGATGTTCCTTCAATTATTAGAATGTTAGAGGATATAACTGGGGTTGATCCTGAAAAAATTCCATTAGATGATGAAAAGACTATGAAACTATTCACCAGTAGTGAGCCATTAAATATTAAAGATGAAAATCTTAAATTAGAAGTGGGAACCCTTGGAATACCTGAATTTGGTACTAGATTTGTTAGACAAATGTTATTAGACACAGAACCTACTACTTTTTCTGAATTAGTTAGGATTTCAGGTCTATCTCATGGTACAGATGTATGGTTAAACAATGCCCAAAATTTAGTAAGAAATAATACAGCTAATTTAAGTCAGGTTATATCAACCAGGGATGATATTATGCTTTACTTAATATATTCTGGACTTGACAAGAAAAGGTCTTTTAAGATAATGGAAAATGTAAGACATGGTAAAGGATTAACAGAAGAAGAAGAAGAGTATATGAGAAGCTTTAATGTGCCAGAATGGTATATAGACTCATGTAATAAAATTAAATATATGTTTCCTAAGGCTCATGCTGCTGCATATGTTATGATGTCCTTTAGAATTGCATACTTTAAGGTTTACTATCCTGAAGCCTTTTATGCTACTTATTTTACAACTAAAGCCCAGGATTTTGATGCTCAATTGGTATTAAGAGGCAGGGATGCTGTGAATGAAAAGATTAAAGAATTAGAAAATCTGTCAAATAATGTAACGACAAAGGAAAAAAATTTGTTAACTGTCTTGGAAGTTGTACAAGAGATGTATGGTAGAGGCTATGAATTTGAAAATATAAACTTATATAAGTCCCATAGTGATGTATTTTTAATTGGAAATGAGGGAATAATTCCTCCATTAAGATCTTTAGATGGTGTTGGAGATACAGCAGCTAAAAAGATTATAGAGGAAAGGAATATGGCTAAATTTATATCCATAGAGGATCTTGTAAATAGAACTAAGATTAGTAAAACTGTAATAGATGCTCTAGAAAAGCACGGATGTCTTAATGATTTACCTAAAAGCAATCAAATTAGTCTCTTTAGCATTTGATTTTCTTATATACTTTATGATATAATATTAAAGATAACAACTGGAGTAATATTATGCAGATAAGAGTGGGTTTCGCCCACTCTTAATTTATTAAACTGAATTGACTTTAGAATATTTTATTTTAATATTACAAAAAATAGTTTATATTAGTGGAGGTGATTTTATGGGTGGAAAAGATATTTTGAAAATAGTTAGAGAAAATTGTGAACCAATAATTGAAAATTTAGGATATGATCTGGTGGATTTAGAGTTTGTGAGGGAAAATGGTGAATACTTTTTAAGATTTTATATAGGAAAATTTGGAGGCATAAGTATTGATGATTGCCAAAAAACTAGCGAAATTCTAAGTGATAAATTAGATGAAATAGACCCAATAGATAAAAGCTATTATTTAGAGGTTTCATCCCCTGGTTTAGATAGGCCTTTAAAAACTAACAAAGATTTAAAAAGAAATATTGGTATGAAAGTCGAATTAAGTTTATATAAAAACTTTGAAGATAAAAAGAACTATATTGGAAAATTGGTAGATTATTCAGATAAGTATATAGTGATTTTAGATGGAGAAATTGAAAAAAGTATACCAAGAGAAATTATTTCTAATATTAAATTAGTAATTGAATTTTAGAGGAGGGTAAGATTAATGAATTTGGAGTTTATTGAGGCCCTTGAAGAGATAGAACGGGAAAAAGGCATATCGAAGGATATTATTTTTGATGCCTTAGAAACTGCACTGATTTCTAGCTATAAGAAAAACTTTGGGTCTTCACAAAATGTAGAAGTTGAAATTAATAAAAATACTGGAAGGGTTAGTGTATATGCAAAAAAAGAAATTGTAGAAGATGTAGAAAATGAATTATTTGAAATAAGTGTAGAAGAGGCAAGAAATATAGATGATAAATATCAATTAGGAGATATTATAAATATTGAAATAACCCCAAAAGATTTTGGAAGAATTGCAGCTCAAACTGCAAAGCAAGTAGTTATTCAAAGGATTAAGGATGCCGAAAGAGATGTAATATATGATGAGTTTATCGATAGAGAAAACGAAATTATTACTGGAATGGTTCAGCGTATAAGTAGAAATCATGTATATATAGATTTAGGGAAGACAGAGGGAGTATTACCACCAACAGAGCAAATAGAGGGGGAAATCTATAAACAGGGTGATAGACTAAAACTATATATTGTAGAAGTGAAAAAAACTACAAAGGGACCTCAGATTATACTTTCTAGATCCCATCCAGGCTTGGTTAAAAGATTATTTGAACTAGAAGTTCCAGAAATACAAAAAGGCGTTGTGGAGATATATGGAATTTCTAGAGAAGCAGGATCCAGAACTAAAATTGCTGTTTATTCTAGGGATGAAAATGTAGACCCAGTGGGAGCTTGTGTTGGGCTTAATGGAGCTAGGGTAAAAGCATTGGTAGAAGAATTAAATGGCGAAAAAATTGATATTATTATATGGAGCAAAAATATGGAAGAGTTTATTGCAAATAGTTTAAGTCCATCTAAGGTTGTTAATGTAAAGCTTAATGAAAGGGAGAAATCTGCAATAGTAATTGTACCAGATTATCAATTATCTTTAGCAATTGGAAAGGAAGGCCAAAATGCACGATTGGCAGCTAAACTTACCAATTGGAAAATAGATATTAAATCTGAAAGTCAATACGAAGGATAAAATATCTTTTAAAGGTGGTGGAGTGTTAAATTGAAAGTTAAGAAAGTTCCAATGAGGAAGTGTGTAGCTTGTGGAGAAAATAAAGCTAAAAAGGAATTAATTCGAATTGTTAAAAATAATGAGAATTATGTAGATGTAGATCTAACAGGGAAGATGAATGGAAGAGGAGCCTATATTTGTTCCAATTCTAATTGTTTAGAAAAGGCTATAAAGAAAAAACAATTATCTAGGGCATTAGATATAGATATACCTGATGAGGTGTTTGAAAAATTAGATAAGATAATTCACTCTAATCAGGAACAATGATAGGATTATCACCTGTAAAAATATTGGGGGTGTATAGTTTGAAAAAGGTAAGAGTATATGAATTAGCACAGGAATTAGAAATGACAAGTAAGGAATTAATGGAAAAGATGAATGAATTGGGTTTGGAAATTACAAGCCATATGAGTACTATAGAAAATAATGATGCTAAGATGTTATTAGAGATTATGACAGAGGAAAGAAAGGAAATAGAGAAAACAGAAAATATGGATAATAAAAAAACAAATGAAAAGAAAAATATTGAAAAAGAAGAGAAGGAAAATATGGAAGAAAAAAACAAGATTATAGAGATTGGTGAAAATATTATTGTTAGAGAGCTTGCCGAAAAATTAGGTATGGCCTCTGGGGAACTAATTATGAAATTAATTGACTTAGGAATTATGGCAAATCAAAATCAAACAATTGATTTTGATACAGCAATAATATTGGGAGAAGAGCTAGGATTTAATATAGTGAAATTAGAAGAAGAAGATGAAAAAGATGAATTTAATTTAGACTATGAAGATGAACCTAAAAATTTAAAGCCTAGGCCACCTATAGTTACAGTTATGGGGCATGTTGACCATGGGAAAACTTCACTTTTAGATGCTATTAGAAAGACCCATGTAACAAAACAGGAGGCAGGGGGAATCACCCAGCATATTGGTGCATCCATAGTATATATTAATGGAGAAAAAATCATCTTTTTAGATACCCCTGGACATGAAGCTTTTACTTCTATGAGGGCTAGGGGTGCTCAAGTAACGGACCTAGCTATATTAGTAGTAGCTGCAGACGATGGGGTTATGCCTCAGACCATTGAAGCAATAAATCATGCTAAGGCTGCTAAAGTGCCAATAATAGTAGCTATAAATAAAATAGATAAGCCAGATGCAAATATAGATAGGATTATGCAGGAATTAACAGAATATGGATTAGTTCCAGAAGAATGGGGTGGAGATACTATAATAGTCCCTGTTTCAGCCTTAAAGAATGAGGGTATTGATGAATTATTAGAAATGATTTTATTAGTAGCTGCTATGCAAGAATTAAAGGCTAATCCAAATCGAAAAGCAGTTGGTACAGTTATTGAGGCGCAATTAGATAAAGGTAAAGGCCCTATTGCAACAGTATTGGTACAAAAAGGTACTTTAAAAGTTGGGGATATGGTAGTATGTGGTGGTGCTAGTGGAAGAATAAGAGCCATGTTTGATGACAAGGGTAGAAATGTAAAAAAAGCAGGTCCTTCAATACCAGTGGCAATTTTAGGACTTTCAGAAGTACCTCATTCTGGTGAAATGGTATATGCTGTTAAAGATGAAAAAACAGCTAGATATTATGCAGAAAAGAAAAGGGAATCCGTAAGGGAAGAACAGCTTAAATCTACTCAAAGGGTATCTTTAGATGATTTATTTGACCAAATTCAATTGGGGGAAGTTAAGGAATTAAATATAATTATAAAAACAGATGTCAGAGGCACTATTGATGCTGTAGCACAATCATTGCAAAAGTTAGAAAATGAAGAAGTTAAAGTAAATATTATTCATGGTGGAGTTGGTGGGATTACTGAATCTGATATTATGTTAGCTTCTGCATCAAATGCTATAGTTATTGGATTTAATGTTAGACCTACACTTAATGCTTTGGATATAGCTAAGGAAGAAAAAGTTGATGTAAGAACTTATAGAGTAATATATGATGCTATTGAAGATATAAAATCTGCAATTAACGGAATGCTAGATCCAGAATATAAAGAAGAGGTTGTTGGTAGAGCACAGGTTAGAGCTACATTCAAGGTTCCAAATGCTGGAACAGTAGCAGGTATATATGTTCAAGATGGTAAGATTACTAGAAACAGTATAGTGAGGCTTTTAAGAGACGATATTGTTGTTCATGAAGGAAAAATATCCTCATTAAAAAGGTTTAAAGATGATGTAAGAGAGGTATTGTCTGGATATGAGGGAGGATTGGGTTTAGAAAATTACAATGATGTTAAAGAAGGGGATATACTAGAAGCCTATATATTAAAAGAAGTAAAAAGACAAGGAGTGTAATATATGAAGGCCAAAAGAATAAACAGAATATCAGAAGAAATAAGAAAAGTTGTATCTGAATTACTAAATAATGGTTTAAAAGACCCAAGAATTAATCCCATGACAACTATAACTAATGTTCAGGTTACAGGAGATTTAAGATATGTAAATATATATGTATCTGTACTAGGGGATGAATTGGGGAAAAAGGAAACATTAGAGGGATTACAATCTGCAAAGGGGTTTATTAGAACAGAAATAGGTAATAAAATAGATTTAAGATATGTACCAGAGCCTATTTTTCATCTAGATGAATCTATTGAACAAGGCATATATATGTCTAAATTAATAGAAAAAGTCAAAGAAGAAGATGAGAAAAGGGGAGAATAATGGATAAGGCTATTAAAATTATTAGAGAATCTGAAAGTATATATTTAGCATCTCATGTGCAGCCAGATGGGGATAATATAGGTTCATTATTAGCATTAGGCATGGCCTTGAAAAAAATTAATAAAGATGTAAAGATTCTTAAAGTGGATAATATACCGTCAGATTATAAATTTTTACCTAGTGTAGAATTAATTAAAGACTATGAAATTGAAAAAGAAATAGATCTTTTTATTGCACTTGATAGTGGCGATATAGAAAGACTAGGAATTGGAAAGCAATTTGCTAAGAATGCTAATTTTATCATCAATATCGACCATCATATCAGTAATACTAATTTTGGGGATATTAATATAGTCTCCCCTTCTGCTGCTGCCACTGGAGAGATAGTATATGAATTTATTAGAAAAATGGAAATAGATATAGATAAGGATATAGCCACTTGTCTTTATACTGCTATAAGCACTGATACTGGAAGTTTTATATATAGTAATACTTCTTATAAAACTCATTTAATTGCTGCAGACCTTATAAAAGCTGGTATAGATACTAGTGATATAAATATTAATTTATATCAAAGAAAATCCTTTGAAAGGACAAGATTATTAATAGATGTGGTAAAGGATATGGAAATGTATTTTAATAATAAATTAGGTATGGCTTCAGTAACCCAAGAGCTTTTAATGTCTAATAATGCTAAATTAGAGGATTCGGAGGGAATAATATCCTTTATTAGGGATATAGATTCAGTTGAAGTTGCTTGCATATTAAAGGAAATTGATGAAAAGGAAATAAAAATTAGCCTAAGAAGTAAAAAAGAGATAGATGTTTCTAAAATATGTGCTAAATTTGATGGTGGTGGCCATAAAAGGGCAGCAGGATGTACACTTTATATGGGAATTGACGAGGCAAAAAAATTAATTTTAAAAGAAATCAAAATGGCTTTTAGGTGATAATATGAAAGGCACTATTAATGTATTTAAACCCATAGGTATTACTTCTCACCAAGTAGTAAATATTGTGAGAAAAAAATTTAAAATTAAAAAAGTAGGACATGGAGGGACACTAGATCCAAATGTATCTGGTGTGCTTATATTATGTATAGGAAAGGGCACTAAGATTAGCCAATATATGTTGGATTTAGATAAAGAATATATAGGTGAATTGACTCTAGGAATTGAAACAGATACTCAGGATAATGGTGGGAAAATACTAAATTATTCTGATAAGATAGTTAATTCGACGGAGATAAAAGAAATTTTCCAAAAATATACTGGTGAGATAGAGCAAATTCCACCTATGTATTCCGCTTTAAAGCATAATGGAAAGAAACTATATGAATTAGCTAGGGAAGGTAAAGTAGTAGAAAGAGAAGCTAGAAAAGCATTTATCCAATCTTTAGATATAATTAATATTGAAAACAATAAGAAAATCTTATTTAAAGTAAAATGCTCCAAAGGGACTTATATTAGAACTCTATGTGATGATATTGGGAAATCCCTTGGTACATATGGATATATGTCATATTTAATAAGGACTGAAGTAGGGAATTTTCATATATCCGATAGCTATAGTTTGGATTATATAATTAATCTAAATGAACAAGAATTAAACTCTATTATTAAGCCAATTGATGAAAGTCTAAATTTTATGGACTCTATGTATTTAGGTAGTAAATATTATTACAATATAATAAATGGCGTAAAGATTCCCATAGATGCGAATTTTCATGGAGAATATAGTATGGATAATATATATAAAGTTTATTGTAATAATACCTTTATTGGTTTAGGAAAAATAATAAAAGATAATGAAAAGTTTTTTGTAAAAATGGACAAAGTATTAATATAAGGTGATAATATGAAAATTATTGATTTAAATAATGATAAATACAATTATAATACAGGCATTGCCTTAGGAAATTTTGATGGAATTCATATAGGACATCAATATTTGATTAAAGACTCTATTAAAAAAGCTAATGAAAAAGGATTAGAACCATCCATTTTATTATTTAAAAATCATACTAAAACTATTATAAATAATCAAAATAATAAAGTATATTTACTTACATCTAATGAGCAAAAACTAAGGATATTAAAGGAAATGGGAATAAAAATCGTATATACTTTATTATTTGATAGAGAGATAATGAAATTATCGGCAGAAAAATTTGTGGAAGAAATTCTAATAAACAAATTAAATACTAAATTAGTTACTGCTGGATTCGATTATAGATTTGGATATAAAGCATTAGGGGATAGTAATTATTTAAAAGAATTAGGCGAGAAATACAATTTTGAAACTAATATAATTATGCCCATATATGTTGATGAAGAAATAGTAAGCAGCACTAAGATTCGTAATTTAATAAAAATTGGGGAAATAAAAAAGGCCAATGAATTTCTAGGTAGACCCTATTCTTTAGTAGGAAATGTAGTAAAGGGAGACCAAAGGGGAAGCAAAATGGGTTACCCCACAGCCAATATTCAATTGCCCTATAATTATGCAACTCCCAAAATAGGAGTATATGAAACCATTACCTTAATTGAAAATAAAAAATTTGTTAGTTTAACCAATATAGGTTATAATCCTACCTTTAATGGGAAAAAACTAAAAATAGAGAATCATATAATAGATTTTAATGAAGATATTTATAGTAGAAAAATAGAAATAAAATTTATGGATTTTATAAGGGAGGATATAAAATTTAATACAGTGAAAGAATTAATAGAGAAAATAGCTGAAGATATAAATTATATAAAGGACAAAAATATTTACAATTGAATATTTATATGATAAGATTATTATGGTAATCAAATGCCTTTTGCTATGTTTATCGTTTCCTCGGCGATTTACTTAGCTTCAGGTGAATATATTTTAGGAGGTAATGAAATGACAATGACTAAAGAGCAAAAAGCTCAAATTATTGAGGAGCATAGATTGCATGAAGGAGATACAGGTTCTCCAGAGGTTCAAATTGCAATTCTAACTCATAGAATTAATTCCTTAACTGAGCATCTTAAAACTCATAAAAAAGACCATCACTCAAGACGTGGTTTATTTAAAATGATAGGACAAAGAAGAGGCTTACTGAATTATTTGCAAAAAACTGATATTGAGAGATATCGTGCTTTAATTGAAAAATTAGGAATTAGAGGTTAATAAGAGCGGGGATTGCCCGCTCTATTAGTTTATTAATCATAAAATTTAACAAGGAGGTATTATATGGAAAGGCAGTTTAAATACAATTTAGCTGGTAGAGATCTTGTTGTAACCATTGGGAAAGTTGCTGAGCAGGCTAATGGTGCGTGTTTGGTGCAACATGGTGATACAGTAGTACTGGTAACTGCTACAGCCTCAAAAGAACCTAGAGAGGGAATAGATTTTTTCCCTTTAAGTGTAGATTTTGAAGAAAAACTATATGCTGTAGGAAAAATACCAGGTGGATTTATTAAAAGAGAGGGAAGGCCAGGAGATAAGGCTATTTTAACTTCAAGATTAATTGATAGACCAATTAGACCCCTTTTCCCTGAGGGCTATAGAAATGATGTACAAATTATTGCAACAGTACTATCTGTAAATCAAGATTATACGCCAGACATATTAGGTATGATAGGTTCATCTATTGCATTATCAATTTCAGATATACCTTTTGATGGTCCAACTGCAGCTGTATTAGTCGGATTGATAGATGGAGAATTTATAATTAATCCTAATGCTGAAGAAAGGGATAAATCTGAAATGCATTTAGTAGTTTCTGGGACTAAGGATGCAATAATGATGGTTGAGGCTGGTGCTAATGAATTGCCAGAGGCAACAATGTTAGAAGGTATATTATATGCCCATGAAGAAATAAAAAAATTATGTGAATTTATTGAAGGAATTCAAGCTGAAGTAGGTAAGAAAAAGCAAGAATTTGAAGTATTTAAACCAAGTGATGATATAGAGAAAGAAGTAAGAAAATTTGCATCAGAAAAGCTTATTTCTGCAATACAAACTGTTGAAAAACAGGAGAGGGAAGAAAATATTGAAAATGTAAAAAAAGAAACCTATGAAGCTTTTATTGAAAAATATCCAGAAAATGAAAAAGATATATACGGAGTATTAGAAGAAATCACTAAGGAAGAAGTTAGAAGATTAATTGTAGAGGAAGGTATTAGACCAGATAATAGAAAGGTTGATGAAATACGTCCTATTACTGCTGAAGTAGGCCTTTTACCTAGAACCCATGGATCTGGATTATTTAAAAGAGGTCAAACTCAGGTATTAACAGTAGCTACATTAGGTGCATCTTCTGATGTGCAAATAATTGATGGAATTGGTGAAGAAGAGTATAAACGCTATATGCATCATTACAACTTCCCACCCTATAGTGTTGGAGATACTAGGTTTTTAAGAGGGCCAGGTAGAAGAGAAGTAGGGCATGGGGCATTGGCTGAAAGAGCTTTAGAACCAGTAATTCCACCAGTAGAAAAATTTCCTTATACTATTAGATTAGTTTCAGAAGTATTAAGCTCTAATGGTTCTAGTTCTCAGGCTAGTGTTTGTGGTAGTACTTTAGCATTATTAGATGCAGGTGTTCCTATAAAATCCCCTGTAGCAGGAATTGCCATGGGTCTTATAAAAGAGGGAGAAAATGTAGTAATTTTGTCAGATATACAAGGGCTAGAGGATCATTTGGGAGATATGGATTTTAAAGTAGCGGGAACTAGAGATGGCATAACTGCTATACAAATGGATATCAAAATTTCTGGCATTGACAGAACTGTATTAGAAAGTGCATTGTCCAAGGCTAGGGAAGGTAGACTATTTATTTTAGATAAAATGAATGAAGCCATATCTGAGCCGAGAGAAACTTTATCCCCTTATGCACCTAGAATTCTCACCATGGAAGTGGATCCTGATAAGATAAGGGATATTATAGGGCCTGGTGGAAAAATGATAAATAAAATCATCGACGAGACTGGTGTAAAAATTGATATCGAAGATGATGGAAGAGTTTCCATTGCAGCTGAGAATATTGAAAATGGAGAAAAGGCAATGGAATTAATTAATAAGGTAATCAAAGATATAGAAGTGGGAGAAATCTATATGGGCAAGGTTGTAAAAATTGTTCCATTTGGAGCTTTTGTAGAGATCTTAAATGGAAAAGAAGGCCTAGTGCATATATCTAATATAGCCCATGAAAGGATAAACAATGTAGAGGATGTTTTAAAGGTTGGAGATGAAATATTAGTAAAAGTAATGGAAATAGATAGCCAGGGTAGGATTAATTTATCCAGAAAGGCTTTACTACCTAAGGAAGATAAAAAATCCAATAAAGAAGATAACAAATAGGGCATGAACCAAAGATAGGTTCATGTTTTATTTGTTTTATATATTAATATTTTTATCCCC
>DAIMNI010000007.1:26452-56475 GCA_036720245.1 Tissierellia bacterium
TTAATTTTAATATTTTCTTTATTGCGTTTCTATAAAACAGATGAAACTTTTAATATGGATATATACTATAAGGGGAATGTAGATAAAAAGGTGGTAGCCTTTGCTTGCAATGTAGATTGGGGAAATGAATATATTGAACCAATGCTAAAAGTATTTAAAGACAATAATATAAAAATAAGTTTTTTTGTTACAGGAAAATGGGCAGAAAAAAACCCAGAAATGCTAAAGATTATATTTGAAAATGGCCACGAAATAGGTAATCATGGTTATAATCATATAGATTATGATAAACTAAGCTACGAACAAAATACTGAAGAGATATCTAAGACTCACATTATAATTAAAAATGTACTAAATTACGAATCAAAGCTTTTTGCACCACCTTCTGGTGCTTATAATGATAATACAATTAGGGCTGCAAAGGATTTGGATTATGATATAATAATGTGGAGTATTGATACCATTGATTGGAGGGATGATAGCTATAAAGATATAATAATAAAAAGAGTTACAGATAAAATACACAATTCGGCAATAGTATTAATGCATCCAACTGAAGAAACTTTAAAAGCATTACCAGAAATTATTTTACATTTAAATAATAATGGGTATAAAATAGGGAAGGTTGGCGATATAATTAAACCATAATATTTTAAAACAAAAGAAAATAGGAGTGATACTATGAAAATAAAAATTCTAAACAAAAGTTCTTTTCCAACTCCAAATTATAAAACTTCTGGAGCATCAGGCATGGATATTTACGCTAATATGGAGGAATCCATAGTACTAGAACCTCTAGAAACTGTATTAATACCTACTGGCCTTTACCTTTCAATTCCTGAAGGATATGAAGGCCAAATTAGAGCTAGATCTGGGCTAGCTTTAAAACATGGCGTCACTTTAGCAAATGGTATTGGAACCATAGATAGTGATTATAGAGGGGAATTAGGGGTTATATTGGTAAATCTAAGTAGAAAAAAATATATAATTAATAAAGGGGATAGAATTGCTCAATTGGTATTTATTAAATATGAAAAAGTCCAATTCGAGGAAGTAGATTCTTTAGATCAAACTAATAGAGGCGAAGGTGGATTTGGACATACAGGTTATTAATTTATTTAGGGGTATGTCATATCAGACCTTATCATAATTGAGTAATCATAAATTTATTATCTCCACATAAAATATATTATATAAACAAAAAGGAGATGATTTTATGATGCTTAGCGAACTAGGTTATAAAGAAATTATCAATTTAAATAATGGGGAAAGATTAGGTTTATTGACAAATTCAGATATAATTGTAGAAGAGAAAACTGGTAGAATAATATCCTTATTAATGCCAGAGAGAAAAATGCAATTTAGAATATTTGGGGATTTAGACAATATTGAGGTTCCTTGGGGTAGCATTCGAAAAATAGGAAACGATATGATAATTGTAGAATTAGAAGACTATTAATTCACCTTGTAGCACCTAAAACATATTATAAACTATAGATAAAATACTAGAGGTGATTATTAATGAAGATAGCAGTACTAAAATTTGGTGGTACATCTATGTCTTCTGAATCTAGTAGAGAAAAGGTAGTAGAAAAAATAATTGAAAAATACAATCAGGGATATAAAACTTTGGTAGTAGTATCTGCCATGGGAAGAATTGGGGATCCCTATGCTACTGATACCTTAATTGAAATGATAAACCCAGGGGCTGTTACCAATAAAGAAAGGGATTTATTATTATCCTGTGGTGAAATAATTTCTGCAGTGGTTCTTGCTAATCATATTTCTTTAAAGGGCTATAGAGCATCTGTATTAACTGCTTATCAGGCGGGTATTGAAACTGATGATAATTTTGGAAATGCAGAAATAATTAATGTCTATCCAGATAGAATATTAAAAAGTCTAGATGAAAATAATATTACCATAGTAACTGGCTTTCAAGGAAAGACTAAAAATGGTGAAATTACTACATTAGGCAGGGGTGGAAGTGATATTACTGCCATAGCCTTAGCAAAAGCAGTTAAATCTAATCATGTGGAAATCTTTACTGATGTAGATGGAATAATGACTGCAGACCCTAATATGGTAGCTGATGCAAAAGTGCTTAAAAATATGTGCTATTCTGAAGTATATTATTTAGCAGAAAATGGTGCAAAGGTTATCCATCCAAAAGCAATAGAAATGGCACAAGAATTTGATATACCCTTGATTATAAAAAATACTTATAGCGATAATGAAGGAACTTATATAAAAGCTATGGATGCACAATTTATCCATGATAGAAAAAAGCTATTTAATAAGGGGATAATTATTTCCTTAACCTATAAAAAAAACAGGGCTCAATTAATCATCACCTTAGAGGATTCTAAACGTGATTTAGGCAGTCTAATTGAAAAAATTGCATTAGAAAATATAAATTTGGATATTATCAATTTTTTACCTAGTAAAAAGATACTTACGATAGATATGAGGGATAAGGATAAATTGGTTAATCTATTAGAAAAAGAAAATTTTGATTACGAGATTATTAAAAATTGTTGTAAATTAAGTATCCTAGGCTATAAGATAAAAGATAATCCAGAAATAATTGCTAGAATTATTAAGGCACTCTCTAGTGAGAATATCAGTATATTACAGATTTCAGATCCCAATAATACATTCTCTTGTCTAATTAAAGAAGAGGATACTAATAAGGCATTAGCTATTCTTCATAAGGAATTTAAACTCCATGATTAAAGACTAAGAATAATCTAATTAATGATATTAGATTATTCTTAGTCTTTTGAGGGATAATATTTATATAATAGTTAAAACTATACTAGAATTAAATCCAATGGAGGTATTTTAATGAATATAGATGAAAATAAAGAAAAAAACATGGTAGAAAATATTGAGGAAATGGGAGTCCCAAATATACCAGATTTTGAAAACCCAATTCAATTTTTGACTATTATAGGAGAGATTGAGGGGCATAATATATCTCCTTCAGATAAAAAAACCACTAAATATGAACATATAATTCCCCTTTTAATGGCTGCGGCACAAAACCCAAAGATAAAAGGATTGTTTATAGTTTTAAATACAGTAGGTGGAGATGTGGAAGCAGGATTAGCATTAGCAGAAATGATTTATAGTATAGAAAAGCCAAAGGTTTCTTTAGTATTAGGAGGAGGCCATAGTATTGGAGTCCCATTAGCCACTGCATCTGATTATTCCTTTATAGTGCCTACGGCAGCTATGACTATACATCCAATTAGGACAACTGGACTAGTAATCGGAGTTCCCCAAACTTATAGATATTTTGAAAAAATGCAGCAGAGAATAATAAGTTTTATTTTAAGAACATCCAATATTAATGAAGATATTTTGAAGAAATTAATGTATTCTACAGATGAACTAGCAAATGATGTAGGCACAATACTTATTGGGGAGGAAGCAGTAAATTATGGATTAATTAGTGAAGTTGGAGGCTTTAGTCAAGCTTTAGAAAAACTTATGAAGCTAATAGATTAATCCTATTCTAAGCCTTGACAAATGTTATAATACAAAAAATTTTAGCAATAATATACAAAACTGTGCTATAATAAATGGGAATATAAAATTAAAGGGGGGATTAGCTTGACATTAGCTCAAGCCATTATACTAGGAATTATTCAAGGGATTGCAGAATTTTTACCGATTAGTAGCTCTGGACATTTAGTATTGCTACAACACTTTTTTGGCATTAAAGAGGGCAATCTTTTTTTTACCGAAATGTTACACTTTGGAACTTTGATTTCCATATTCATTGTATACTTTAATGATATAATAAATATAATAGTAGAATTTTTTAAAATGATAGGTAGTTGGATTAAAAACAAAAAAATTACTATTAAAAATGGCTATCAAAAACTTGCTTTACTTATAATTATAGGTACTATACCTACTGCAATTATTGGAATTCTATTTGAGGATTTTTTCGAAACTTTATATTCATCTTCACTATTACCTATAGGAATTTCCTTCATAATAACAGGTATATTACTTTGGATTGCAAACAAGAAGCCCTATGAAAACAAAAATATAAAAAATATGGGTTTTTTTGATTCTATTATTATTGGTATATTTCAAGGTATAGCAATTATACCTGGAATATCTAGATCTGGGACTACAATTGTAGCAGGATTATTAAGAGGTTTAGATAGAAACCTTGCTACAGAATTTTCTTTTTTATTAGCCCTACCTGCTATATTTGGGGCGGGACTTTTAGGCATTGTAGATGTAGTTAAAACAGGAAGCGAGATGGCTTTTACTACGCCCCTTTTAATTGGAGTAATATTATCTGCAGTAGTAGGGGTTTTCGCAATTAAATTTTTAATTAGTATATTAAAAAAGGACAAATTATATTATTTTTCATATTATCTATGGTTCATAGGCATAATTACAATTATTTCTAATTTTTTATAATGTAATTTGAAGATAGAATTTATAAGAGGTGGTGTTGTTGAAGAAAGGCAAGGAAAAGAAAAATTATAATCGAGAAATACTAGGAGTATTAATTATTTTTATAGGTGTATTATCTGCCATTAGTTTATTTAGCAATAAAACTGGAATAATTGGAAGCTTTTTAAGAAATACATTTTTTACTCTTTTTGGATTTGGTTCTTATATCTTCCCAATTATTATTATTGCTTTTGGGCTATTATTAATAATAAATAGATCTAATATAGAGGAAGATATTAAATCTATTTATATACTTATTATGTTTTTATCTTTTATTACTTTAATCCACATTAAAAATCATAATTTAAATGGGTTTTCTAATGATATTAATAAAGCCCTAGAATTAGCCAATGAGGGTTTAGGTGGAGGAATTGTTGGAGCAAGCCTTGGATATGTTTTTTTGAAGTTATTTGGTTCTATAGGTTCTTATATTATTATTTCTTTTATAATTTTTGTCTCTGTGCTTTTATTTACTGAAATTAAAATCAAAGATATTATTAAGAAAAATAAGATTAAATTTAAAGAAGAAAAAAAACCAAATAAGAAAATAAAAAAAAATATACCTAAAAATGAATTTGTAATCCCTAAACTAGATGATGATAATAATGAAAAAATAGCTATCTATGACTATGCTAAAAATCGAGATGTGCAAAAAGCAGATCCTGTAGGGGATAGTATACCTAGTTTCAATCAAAATTCTATATTAGATTATCAGCTTCCAAAAACAGATATGTTAATGGATATTGCTAAGAATGATCTAAGAGACAAAAAAGAAATTTTAAATAATGCAAAAAAAATTGAGGAAACCATGAGGAGCTTTGGAATAGATGCCTCTATACTCCAAATAAATAGAGGACCAACTATTACATGTTATGAATTGCAACCAGCACCTGGTGTTAAGGTAAGTAAAATAGTAAGTCTCTCTGATGATTTAGCATTAAATCTAGCTACTTCTGATATTAGGATTGAAGCACCTATACCTGGCAAATCTGCAGTAGGAATAGAAGTTCCAAACAAAATAAGGGATAATGTGGGTCTAAAGGAATTATTGGAATCAGAAGAATTTTTGTCTTTGGAAAGTAAATTGCCTTTATCTTTAGGAAAAGACATATCTGGAAAACCTATAATCTCCAGTATAGATAAGATGCCTCATCTATTAATTGCTGGTGCTACTGGTTCGGGAAAATCTGTTTGTATAAATACTATTATTATGAGTGTTTTATTTAAAGCCTATCCTCATGAGATAAAATTATTACTCATTGACCCAAAGGTGGTAGAACTTAGTATTTATAATGGCATTCCCCATCTATTAATTCCCGTCGTAACAGAGCCTAAAAAAGCTGCATCGGCTTTAGCTTGGGCAGTAGATGAGATGGAAAGAAGATATAAGTTATTTGCAAAAAATAATGTAAGAGATATAGACTCTTATAATAAGAAATTCTCTAAAGATCTAGATAATAAATTGCCCAAAATTCTTATTATTATAGATGAATTGGCAGATTTAATGATGGTGGCTGCTCAAGAAATAGAAGATTATATTTGTAGATTAGCCCAAATGGCTAGGGCTGCAGGGATTTACCTAATTATAGCTACTCAAAGGCCTTCAGTAGATGTAATAACTGGTATAATTAAAGCTAATATTCCTTCAAGGATATCTTTTCAAGTGTCTTCTCAGATAGACTCTAGAACCATATTAGACATCACTGGGGCAGAAAAATTATTAGGCAGAGGTGATATGTTGTTTTTTCCTTCTAATTATTCTAGACCTGTTCGGGTTCAAGGTGCTTTTGTAAGCGATGAAGAGGTTGAAAAAGTTGTAAATTATTTAAGAAATCAAAATCTTACTAAATACAATGATGATATTTTAGAAAGTATAGAAGAAAATATTATAGTGGATACTTTAAAAGAAGAAACTGATGAATTATTAATAGATGCTATTAATTTAGTAGTAGAGGAAGGACAGGCTTCAATTTCACTATTACAGAGGAGATTGAGAATTGGCTATGCTAGGGCAGCTAGGATAGTAGATGAAATGGAGGCTAGAGGCATTGTAGGAGGCTTTGAAGGTAGTAAGCCTAGGAAAGTATTAATTAATAAAGAAGAATTAGAAACACTTTTAAGGAGCGAAAATTTATGATAAAAAAAATATCTATTATTACATTAGGCTGTGCAAAAAATGAAATAGATTCTGAATTAATGATTAGTATACTTAGAGAGAATAATTATATAATTACGAGCAATTTAGAGGATGCAGATGTTATTATTGTAAATACTTGTGGTTTTATATTAGATGCAAAAGAGGAATCCATTGAAACTATTTTAGAGATGGCTAAATATAAAAAACAAGGCAAATGTAAATATTTAATATTAGCAGGCTGTTTAGCAGAAAGATATTCAGAGGAATTAACAGCAGAAATAGAGGAAATAGATGGAATCATAGGAACTGGCAATATAAAAGATATTGTAAATTTAATTGAGAAACTAGAAATTGGAAATGAAAAAATAATAAAAATTCATAATGTGGATGAAGACTATTTAGAAGACATTAATAGAGTTAGTTTTAGGACTACAGAATATGTTAGAATTTCTGAAGGATGTAATAATCACTGTAGCTATTGTATAATACCAAAACTTAGAGGTAAATACAGGAGTAGAACAATGGAGAGCATTGTTTCTGAAGTAAAATACCTTGTGGACAATGGGGTAAAGGAGATTATACTAATTGGACAAAACACTACTGATTATGGGATAGATATATATGGAGAATATAATTTAAATAAATTATTAGATGAATTAAACAAAATAGAAAATCTAAAATGGATTAGAATATTATATTTATATCCAGATAATTTTACTGATGAATTGATTATTTCAATAAAAAATAACGAAAAGGTAGTAAAATATGTAGATATACCTTTACAACATATAAATAATAAAGTTTTAAAGGGAATGAATAGAAAAACCTCCAAAGAGGAAATTAAAATTCTAATTAATAAATTAAGAAATGAAATTCCTAATATAATTATTAGAACTACATTTATTGTAGGGTTTCCAGGTGAAACGGAGGAAGATTTTAATGAACTCTGTGATTTTGTAAGAGAGATAAAATTTGATAAATTAGGGGTTTTTACCTATTCTAGAGAAGAGGGGACAGCATCTTATAATTATCAAGGGCAAATACCAGATGATATAAAAGAAAGTAGAAGAAATCAATTAATGGAAATACAACAGAGGATTTCTTATAATTTAAATAAAGAAAAACTAAATAATGATTATTTAGTTTTAATAGAAAGTTTTAATGAGGATAATTTATATATAGGTAGAACTTATATGGATGCACCAGATATTGATGGCATTATCTATATTAACTCTAATAAGGATTTAATATTAGGTGAATTTGTCAATACTAAAATAGTTGATTATTTAGAATATGATTTGATTGGGGAGATTTCAAATGAATTTAGCGAATAGGATTACTATAGCTAGGGTATTAATGATTCCTATATTTATAATTATATTATTTTCAGGTATTAATAATAGTAATTATATTGCAGCAATTATTTTCGCAATAGCTGCTGCTACAGATGGTCTAGATGGACATATTGCTAGATCTAGAAATCAAATTACGACTTTTGGTAAATTTATAGATCCTTTAGCAGATAAATTACTAGTTTCATCGGCATTAATTTGTATGATTCAATTAGGCCAAGTACCAGCATGGATTGTCGTAGTAATAATTGCTAGAGAATTTACCATTACAGGGTTTAGAATTATAGCTGCATCAGAAGGCATTACCATTGCAGCTTCACCATTAGGCAAAATTAAAACCAGTACTCAATTAATTGCTATTATAGCTATTTTAATTGACAATTTTCCTTTTAAATATATAAATTTTCCCTTTGATACAATAATGCTATATATAGCTTTGATTTTTACTGTATTATCCGGTATAGATTATTTATATAGAAATAGGGAAGTATTGAAAACAGGAGATAAATAATAGGAGTGACAATAATGAAAGCGGAAATAATTTCTGTAGGAACAGAATTAATTTTAGGAAGCACTTTAAACACTAATACCCAGTATATAAGTCAAAGATTAACCGAAAATGGTATAGATGTTTTATTTCATACATCTGTAGTAGATGATAAAGATTTATTAAAAAATGTTATAAATGCAAGTTTAAATAGAGTAGATCTTCTAGTTTTTACTGGTGGCTTAGGGCCTACTAATGACGACATGACTAAAGAAATTGTATCAGAAGCTTTAGGACTATCTCTAGTTTTAAACAAAAATATAGAAAAAGAGATAGAAGGCTATTTTTATAAAACTAATAGAACCATGCCCTCAAACAATATTAAACAGGCATATATTCCAGAAAACTGTAGATACCTAAAAAACGAAATCGGAACTGCACCTGGAGTATATATTAACAATAATGGGAAAATCATTATTTTACTACCAGGGCCACCTAAAGAAATGGAAATTATGCTAGATAATTATGCTATTCCATTAATAAAACAGGATGATATTATAAAAGTCAAAACTATTAATACCATTGGAATTGGAGAATCGCAACTAGAAATGATACTAAAAGATATTATTGAATTTGAGGAAGACATTACTATTGCAACTTATGTAAAAATGGGTAGAGTAGATATTAAATTGGTGGCAAGAGGTAAAAATGAGGAAGAATTAGAAAAACGTTTAAATAAGGCCATAGAGAAAATAGAAAATAGAATTTCAGAATATATTTATGCTTATGATGATATGCCAATTGAAGAAGTGGTATTTCAAAAATTAAAAGAAAAAAATATGAAAATTGCATTTTGTGAATCTTGCACAGGAGGCCTTATTACCAGTAGTTTTACAAAAATACCAGGGGTTTCTCAAGTTTTAGATAGGGGCATTATTAGCTATAGCAATAATTCCAAAGTAGAAGAATTAGGTGTAGATAAATCTTTAATAGATAAACACGGTGCTGTAAGTGAAGAAGTAGCACTAGCAATGGCAGAAGGCTTATTAGAAAAAACCAATGTGGATATAACTTTGTCTATAACAGGCATAGCTGGACCTACCGGAGGCACAAAAGATAAGCCAATAGGATTAGTTTTTATTGGGATAGCCTTAAAAGGCCATTCTTTTGCTACAAAATTTTTATTTAGTGGCAGTAGAAAAACAATTCAAAACAGAGCTAGTTTAAAAGCATTTGATGAATTGAGGAAAATTCTAAAATAATTTATTAATTAGTTTGACTATATCTATTATTTATTATATAATATTCTTAGAACTCATGTTCGTAAATATGAAAGGCGGTGAATCCAGTTTAACTGGAAATATTATGGTGGATAATAATGAAAAGCAAAAAGCGTTAGACATTGCCATAAGCCAAATTGAGAAGCAATTTGGGAAAGGTTCTATTATGAGATTAGGTGATACGGAAATTCCAGACATCGAAGTTATACCTACAGGTTCTTTGGATTTAGATATTGCATTAGGTATAGGGGGATTACCTAGGGGTAGAGTAGTTGAAATATTTGGGCCAGAGTCCTCTGGTAAAACTACTGTTGCCCTACATGTAGTAGCAGAGGCACAAAAACAAGATGGAATAGCAGCTTTTATAGATGCAGAGCATGCATTAGACCCAAATTATGCGAAAAAACTTGGTGTGGATGTTGAAAACCTTATTATTTCCCAACCAGATACTGGGGAACAAGGGCTAGAAATTACTGAGGCATTAGTAAGGTCTGGGGCAGTAGATATTGTGGTAATAGACTCGGTGGCAGCTTTGGTACCTAAGGCTGAAATAGAAGGGGAAATGGGGGATAGTCACGTTGGTTTACAGGCTAGGCTAATGTCCCAAGCTTTAAGGAAATTAACAGGTGCCATTAATAAATCTAATACTACAGTAATATTTATTAATCAATTGAGAGAAAAGGTAGGAATAATGTTTGGTAATCCTGAAACTACAACAGGTGGTAGGGCATTAAAATTCTACTCTAGTGTTAGATTAGATGTTAGAAGATCTGAAACCATAAAACAAGGTGATGATGTAATAGGTAATAGGACCAGAGTTAAAGTAGTTAAAAATAAAGTGGCGCCACCCTTTAAACAGGCAGAATTTGATATTATGTATGGACTTGGTATTTCAAAGGAAGGTAACATTTTGGATGTAGGAGTAAATGCGGATATTATCAATAAGGCTGGCTCTTGGTATAGTTATGGGGATCATAGATTAGGACAAGGTAGGGAAAATTCTAAGGATTTTTTAAAGGAAAATCCGCAAATTTCATTAGAAATAGAAAATAAAATTAGAGAGAAATATGGTTTATTAGCTATTAAAGATACAAAAGTCAACAAAACTGAAACTACCAAGGAAAAAAAAGATAAAAAAGAGAAATAAACCTCCCCTAGGGGAGGTTTTAAAACTAATTTACAGGAGTGTGTTAAATTGCGAATTTTATTTTTAACGGACACCCATATTAGAGGGAATAGCCCTAAAAACAGACTAGATAATTTTCCTGAAACCTTAGAAAATAAGTTTATGGAAATAATTAAAATAATTCAAAACTACAATGTGGATTTTGTACTTCATGGGGGAGATTTATTTGATAGACCAGATGTATCTATTTCAATTATGAGTAAGTTTGCTTCTATATTAAACCAAATTGAAGTGCCTATATATATTATATGTGGTAATCATGATATTTTTGGACATAATCCAGAGACGGTAAAAAGAACTATGTTAGGTTTATTAGATGCATTAAATATAGTAAAAATTATTAAACCAGATGAAAAAATTTATTTGGAAAAAAGCAATATTAGAGTTCAATTAACAGGTCATTCCTATACATATGATATAGATAAGGAATATAATAGATCTCCATATATTGTAGATGAAATTTCTGATAATGTAGATTATGCAATTCATATGGTTCATGGTATGCTTTTAAACAAGCCCTTTATAAAGGGAATACCTTATACTTTAATAGATGATATAAAGGATACCAAGGCAGATATTACGTTAGCAGGCCATTATCATACTGGCTTTGGCATAATAAATATAGATGGTAAATATTTTATTAATCCTGGTTCCTTAGTGCGAATTACCAATAGCTTATCAGAAATAGATAGAACTCCAAAAGTTGTGCTAATAGATTTAGACGAAAAAATAAATATTAAACTTCTTGAATTAAATTCTGCAGCAAAGGGAGAAGAAATTTTAGATCGTAGTGAAATTGAAAATCATATTTTTAAATCCGAGAAATTATTTGAGTTTAAACAATCCATTGATACTGCCATAAATTTTGAAAAGTTAGAGATAAATGAAATATTAATAGAGGTATCCAATGCAAAAAATGTATCAGATGAAGTAAAAAAAGAAGCCCTTAGAAGAATTGCTAATTCCCAAATGAAGGACTTGGGAGGAGGATTGTAGTATGAAATACATTAGAAAAGTAATATTAGAAAATTTTCAGTCCCACAAATATACTGAAATGGAATTCGATAAATACCTAAATGTTATAGTTGGCCCATCTGATCATGGGAAATCTGCTGTTATCCGGGGAATTAAATGGGCATTATTTAATGAACCTTCTGGAGACTTTTTCATAAGAGAAGGAGAAAAAGAATGTAGTGTAACAATTGAATTTAACGATAATACAAAAGTAAAAAGATATAGATCTAAAAGTAAAAATGCCTATTATCTATATGATGAAAATGGCACAGAAATGATATTTGAAGGTTTTGGAACTACTGTACCGCAGGAAATAATTGATAAAATTTTAATAAGAAAAGTAGTTTTAGATGGTGATACATCAAATGCCATCAATATTGGAGAACAACTAGAAGGCCCATTTCTACTTTCAGAAAAGAATTCTGTAAGAGCTAATGCCATTGGTAGATTAGTAGGTGTTCATATTATTGACGATGCATTAAAGGATACTTTAAAAGATAGTAGAAATCTAAATATAAAAAAGAAAAGCCACGAATCAAGTCTAGAAAATCTACAGGAAAATCTCAGTGAATATAACTACCTAGAAGATTTAAATAAAAGTTTAACAAAATTAGAAAAGATAAGATTAGTAATTTATAATAATAATATAAAATTAGAGAAATTAGTTAAAATTTCTGAAAAACTATATAATGTTAATGAGGAGATTTCTCAGGCCTTAAGTCAAATTAAAAAATTAGAAAACTTGGATCAGATTATAGAAATAGAAAAGGTTTTAACTAAAAAAATAGATATTTGCAAGTTTATTGACAATAGATATAATAAATTAAATACAGTAAATGCTCAAATAAAAGAAGATGAAAAGACATTAGATTATCTTAAGAATATAGAACAGTGCAAAAATTCTATAGAAAATATAGAAATACTATCAAAAAGATCCAATACATTGCAAAAATCATATTTGAACTATAAACTTTTAATGGACAATATGATAAAAACTAAATATCAATTAAATTTACTATCTAATATAGAAAAGGTGGAAAACAATTTTATAAAAATAAATGAAAAATATTTAATATATAATAAATTATCACGATTAAATAAAGATTTAGATTTCGTCAATAAAAGTCTTTCTATAGGTACAGTTTATATTGAAAAACTATCTAAGATTGACTATATATCTAATATAGAATATGAAATAAATCAGAAAATCCTAATATTAAAAAATTTAACTGTCTATAATAATAAATATAAAAATTTATTAATGGCCTGTACCAATGAGAAAGCTAATTTAGATAATTTAGATACTAAATTAAATGAGCATTTAGTTAAATATCAATCTCTTTTAACTGAAATAAAGGTATGCCCTCTATGTTTTAGTAGTATAGATAAATTAAAAATAGACGAAATTATAAATAACTATAGGTAGGAGGAATATTGTGGATTACGAAAAGGAAATAAAAAATTAAATAATGAAATAGATAAATTATTTGAAGAAGCAAATAAATTATTACCAAAAGATATTTTAGAAAAGAAGTGATAATATGATTCAAAATATCGAGGAATTAGATAATTATTTAACGGAAATTAAATCATTTGTTACAAAAGAACAGGGGAAAAAAGAAAAGTTATTGGAACAAATTGAACAAAATAAAATAATAATAGATGAAATCCAAAAGGAAATAGAATTAATAGAAAAGGTAAGTGTTCTTCTTCAAAGTACTTCAGAATTTGCTAGAAATCAAGCTAAGATACAAACTGAAAATTTGGTTACTAATTGTCTACAGTATATTTTTGAAAATAATATTGAATTTGAAATTGAAATTGAGGAACTATATGGCAAGCCAAATGCTGAATTTTATGTTACAACAAATGCGGAGGATATGATAATTAAAACAAAACCAGAATTATCAAGGGGTGGTGGGGTTGTAGATATAATTTCACTTGCTTTACGAATTGCTTTTCTACAAATCCATAAACCTCAAATTGAAGGGCCCCTAATACTAGATGAACCCGCCAAACACGTTTCAGAAGATTATATTTTCAATGTAGCAGATTTTTTAAAAAAAGCATCTGAGATGTTTGAAAGACAAATAATAATGGTAACACATAATGATCATCTTGCATCTATTGGAACTACTTCCTATAGGATAGAATTGGAAGGTTCAGAAAGCCATGTGCAAAAAATAACTATATAGCTTAATTTCAGTCCCTTGACATATATGGGAAAAAGTAATAAAATATAGGCGTATCTAGTTATCAAAAGATATTTGTAGACTCTATAAGCCGAGACTACTCGGTTTATATTTTTATCTAGGTTTAATTAAAAGAAAATGTACTTTGAAACTTGATAATTAAATAGAATTGGGGGTGTATGGTTATTGAATATGTAAAAATTATAATAACAGCTATTTTAGGAATCCTAGTGGGTTTTTATATAAGAAAGACCATCGGTGAAGGAAAAATTAAAAACGCCGAGGAATTAGCAAAAAAAATTATAGAAGATGCTAGTCATGATGCAGAAACCCATAAAAAAGAAGTCATTTTAGAGGCAAAAGAAGAAATTCATAGAATTAGGGTTGAAAATGAAAAGGAAAATAGAGAAAGAAGATCTGAAATACAAAAGTTAGAAAGAAGACTGTTAAATAGAGAAGAAACTATTGATAAAAAAAGTGAGACCTTGGAGAAAAAAGAAGAAAATCTTAATAAAAAATATAAGAGTTTAGGCGAAAAGGAAACTCTTATAGATGAAGTATATAAAAGTCAGGTTGAAGAACTTGAAAAGCTTTCAGGCCTAACGTCTGAGGAAGCAAAAGAGCTATTATTAAATGATGTTAAAAAAGAAATTTCCCATGAAACAGCTATTATTATAAAAGAAATGGAAAATAAAGCAAAAGAAGAAGCAGAAAAAAGAGCAAGAGACATTATATCATGTGCAATTCAAAAATGTGCTGCCGACCACGTTGCAGAAACTACTGTAACAGTTGTACCATTGCCTAATGATGAAATGAAAGGTAGAATAATAGGACGGGAAGGTCGAAATATACGAACTCTTGAAACCTTAACAGGTATTGATTTAATAATAGATGATACCCCAGAAGCTGTTGTATTATCTGGATTTGATCCAATTAGAAGGGAAATTGCACGAATAGCCCTTGAAAAATTAATAGCTGATGGTAGAATTCATCCAGCTAGAATAGAAGAAATGGTTGAAAAAGCTACAATAGAAGTTGATAATATTATTAAAGAAGAGGGAGAACAAGCAGCCTTTGAAACAGGAATACATGGTCTACATCCAGAATTGATAAAATTACTGGGTAGATTAAAATATAGAACAAGTTATGGGCAAAATGTTCTTAGACATTCTATTGAGGTTGCTAATCTATCAGGGGTTATGGCTGCCGAATTAGGTGCTGATATTAAAATAGCCAAAAGAGCTGGTTTACTACATGATATTGGCAAGGCGGTGGATCATGAGATAGAAGGACCTCATGTGGATATTGGGGTAGATTTAGCAAGGCGATATAAGGAATCTAAAGAAGTTATACATGCGATTGCTGCACACCATGGTGATATAGAGCCACAAACTGTGGAGGCAGTTTTAGTTCAAGCTGCTGATGCTATATCTGCAGCAAGACCAGGAGCCAGAAGGGAAACCCTTGAAGCCTATATTAAAAGATT
Source organism: Tissierellia bacterium (assembly GCA_036720245.1). Taxonomy (GTDB): domain Bacteria; phylum Bacillota; class Clostridia; order Tissierellales; family Tepidimicrobiaceae; genus JAAZMA01. The sequence continues at coordinate 42,069 of DAIMNI010000007.1, forward strand.
AGAAAAGCTAGAAGAAATTGCAGATTCATTTGAGGGCATTGAAAAGTCTTATGCAATACAAGCTGGCCGTGAATTAAGAATTATGGTAAAACCTGATGATGTAAATGATGATGAAATAGTTCATACTGCTAGGGAAATTGCTAAAAAAATAGAATCCGAACTTGATTATCCCGGTCAAATAAAAATCAATGTTATTAGGGAGACTCGTGCCGTAGAATACGCAAAATAAAATTTCCAATTGTTTTTACTATTCTGCAGCTATTTATTCAAGAATCCGATACCTATTAAATATACAAAATAAAAAGGAGATTTGAATTATCTGTAGAATATGTATTATATACACAATAATATATAAAAATATTATAGAGGGGGATATTTAATGGATGTATTAAAAGTATCAGCAAAATCAAGTCCAAACTCTGTAGCAGGAGCACTAGCTGGTGTCTTAAGAGAAAAAGGTAGCGCAGAAATGCAGGCAATTGGAGCAGGTGCTTTAAATCAAGCAGTTAAAGCAGTAGCTATAGCACGAGGATTTGTTGCTCCTAGTGGAATGGATCTAATCTGTATACCAGCATTCACAGACATCGAAATCGACGGCGAAGAAAGGACAGCAATTAAATTAATTGTTGAACCAAGGTAATCTGGGGGGAAGTATAATAAAAAAACCTGTTATTAATAACAGGTTTTTTTATTATACTTTTATATATAAAATTCTTCTTGATACATTGGGGGTATCTTGTATATAATAGAATTAAATGGGAGGATAATGTCTAATGATTTTTGATTTACATATTCATACTAATTATTCAGATGGGTTACTTTCACCTAAAGGGGTAGTAGATTTATCTATAAAGAAAAATCTTGATGGTATAGCTATTACAGACCATGATACAACCGATGGAATAGAGGAAGCTATAGAGTATAATAAAAGTTTAAATAAAAGTTTTTATATAATACCTGGCATAGAATTTAGTTCCATATATGAAGATGAAGAGGTGCATGTTTTAGGATATTTTATTGATTATAAATCTAAAGAAATTATGGATTTATCAAATAAATTTAAAAGGAATAGATTGGATAGAAGTTTAAAAATAATAGACAAGCTAAATAATATTGGCCTAAATATCAATATGAAAGAGATTAGATCCTTAACTAATAAAGAAATTATTAGTCGCTCTCATATTGCTATGGTACTAGTTCAAAAAGGATATGTAAAAAGTATTGATGAGGCTTTTAATTTATATTTACATAGAGGCCGAGTTGGATATGTGGAAAAAGCATCACCAGGTCTAGAAGCCACCATTAATATTATTCATGATTTGGGGGGGGGTTGCAGTATTAGCCCACCCTGGATTACTCAAAAATAAGGCTATTATAAAATATTGTATAAATTGTAATATTGACGGCATAGAAGCTATTCATTCCAAACATAGTTCGGAAGATGTTAAGTTCTTATTAAGAATTGCAAATGAAAATAATTTATTAATTACTGGTGGCTCAGATTGTCATGGTAGACTTATAGATGGAGAATATTTATTAGGAAAATATTATATTAATCTAAATCATATTCCAATTATGAAAGGGCGGATATAATTTGACTGGATATAAAGGTGAAAGAAATAGGCAATTTCCTTCTAAAATTAGCACAACCTCTTTTGTAAAACTATATATTCTCCATCTATTAAAGGATAGGGCATATTATGGTAATGAAATAATTGAGGAAATTAAAATTAGACTAGATTACAAATGGGAACCTAGCCCAGGCATGGTATATCCATTACTCCGTGATTTAGAAAGTGAAGGATATATAGTAGGGTGGTGGGACGAACCTGATAAAAGGTCTATTAGAAGATATAGATTAACTGATGAAGGTTATAAACACTATCAAATTATTTTATTGCAATATAAATCTTCCTTTGAAGATTCATTAAATATTGTTCAAAATGTACTCAAAGATATTTATGGGATAAAATTTTAAATTTATTTACAAATAAAAAGAAAAATGGAGGTAAGAATTATGAGTTTAAATTTATCAGAAAAAGGATTAAAAATATCACCATCAGTAACTTTGGAGATTACTGCAAAGGCAAAGTCTATGAAGGCTAATGGAATAGATGTAGTTAGCTTTGGTGCAGGTGAGCCTGACTTTAATACTCCTGAAAATATTAGAAAAGAAGGTATTAGGGCTATAGAAGAAGGCCTAACTAAATATACTCCTGCATCAGGTATTAACGAACTAAAAAAAGCAATTTGTGAAAAATTTAAAAAGGACAATGGCTTAGACTATTCACCTAGTAATATTATCATATCTAGTGGAGCCAAGCATTCTATTTCCAATGCATTAATGGCGATATTAAATCCTTTGGATGAAGTAATTATTGCCGTTCCATATTGGGTTAGCTATCCTGAAATGGTTAAAATCTCTGGTGGAGTTCCAGTATATATTCACACTAAAGAGGAAAATGATTTTAAATTTACAGTTTCTGATTTGAATAAGGTTTTAACAAATAAAACAAAAGCAATAATATTAAATAGTCCTAGTAATCCTACTGGTTCTATATATTCTAAGGAAGAATTGACTGAAATAGCAAATTGGGCAGTAGAAAACAATGTATTTATTATTTCAGATGAAATTTATGAAAAATTAATATATGATGGGGAACATATTAGTATTGCATCTATAAATAGAGACATCAAAAATCAAACTATAGTTATAAATGGTATGTCTAAGGCTTATGCAATGACTGGCTGGAGAATAGGTTATGCAGCTGCTAATAGTGAGATTACAAAGGTAATGAGCAATATTCAATCCCACACTACCTCAAATCCCTGTTCTATATCTCAATATGCTAGTGTAGTTGGTCTACTTGGTGATCAATCTAAAGTAGAAGAAATGAGAGTTCAATTTGAAAAAAGAAGAGACTATATGGTAGAAACCATTAATAATATAAATAGATTGAGCTGTAGAAAACCGAAAGGTGCATTTTATATAATGGTAAATATTACACAAGTAAAAGGGAAAACCTTTAAGGGCATAGATATAAATAATTCCTTGGACTTTGCAAAGGTTTTATTAGATGAAGCTAAAGTTGCAGTTATACCTGGAATAGGCTTTGGAGACGATGATTATATTAGATTATCTTATGCTACATCTATGGAAAATATAGAAGAGGGTCTTAAACGAATCAAAAATTTAGTTGAAGGTAATTAATATTTATTTTTCAGAAATCATTAAAAATTATTAAAGCAGCAAAAGGTTTACGTAATGTTGTTATGTAAACCTTTTGCATATCATATATTGCAGTGGATATATAATCGAAATGCTAAGTAGAATAGAAATTAAATATTTCTATGGTCTATGGAACAATTGCTGGTTTTTATGGACAAGTAAGTGCAATATTTTATTCTACCATTGATTGCTTCAATCGAGACTGTAGAAGTAATAAAAATTTTAATTAATAAGGGAGATCTTCTAAAAAATAGGATTTTATTTATAGATTTACTAAAAAATGATTTTGATATAGTAGATATTATGCAATATGCAGCTTACGGCTCTAAAACAGCTTGTATAACATTGAATTAGGATGTTAATAGAATGGTAGGGTTATTAGTTAAAAAGCTATTGTACGTCAAATAGAGAGACATTTATAAGAGTGGTTCTTAAATTTTTGATTAAATTTATATAGTTAATGTTTCTCTATTTTATACGGATATAAATCATGTCACAAAATAGTTATTTTGTGACATGATTGGTGAAGGAGTAAGAAAAGAGGGATAAAATGAATGATATACCACTTATACTTGAAGATTACTTAAATTATATGGAAACAATAAAAGGTTCTTCACCTAATACTACTAAAGAATATTTTTATGATTTGAGAAGTTTTTTCAGATTTATAAAAATAAGATATAAATTAGTTGATAAAAATACTCCTTTTGATGAAATTTCCATTGAGGATATTAATATTGAAAAAATAAATATTCAAGACCTACATGCCTATATTGCCTATGTAGATAGAAATAGAAATAATAAAAGTTCTGCTAAATCTAGAAAAGTATCTAGTCTTAAATCCTTCTACTATTATCTTTATTCTATAGTGGATTTAATTGATAAAAATCCTGCAGAGAAACTGGAATTTTCAAAGGCTGATATTAGACAACCTGTTTATCTCACTTTAAATGAATCTAAACAATTACTAAATACTATACTTAAAGTTGAAAATGATTTTATAAGGAAAAGAGATTATGCTATTGTGATACTATTTTTAAATTGCGGTTTAAGGCTATCTGAGTTGTCCGGTATAAATATAGATAAAATAAAAGATGATACTTTAACAGTAATTGGTAAAGGCAATAAAGAGAGAACTATATATTTAAACCCCGCTTGCATATATTCAATAAAAGATTATTTAACCGTAAGACCTAAAGATACTAAAGATAAAAAGGCATTGTTTCTAAGCACAAGGAAACAAAGAATGAGTAATCGAGCTATACAGCATAGAATAGATAAATATTTAGAAGATGCTGGTTTTGACACTTCTATCTATTCTACCCATAAATTAAGGCATACTGCTGCTACCCTAATGTACAAATACGGCCATGTGGATATAAGGGCATTACAAGAGATACTTGGTCATGAAAGTGTATCCACTACACAGATATATACCCATATAGATGATGAAAGATTAAGAGATGCTATTAACAGCAATCCCTTAGGGGAAATTGCAATTAATAAAGAAGACTAATTTATAAATCAGATTATAAAATAGGGCGTTCTATAGAACTCCCTATTTTATTGGAACTTTTACCGAGTCTCCAGGATAAATTTTTGCATTATCCATATTATTTATTTCCTTAATTTCAAATACCATCTTTCTAATATCATATTCTTTTGGCATAAATTCTCTTGCAATATCCCATATAGTATCGCCTTTTGTAATTTCAATTTCTATGTATTGTTCCTCATATAATGAACTATAGGCTTTATTTCTTTTTTGGAAAAGCAAGACAATAATTAATGCTAAAGAAACTAAAATAATAATAAATCTCATAAATTTAAACTTATTTACAATTTTATATTTTTTCTTCCCTATTATACCATTCATCTATAGTCCCTCCCACACGTTTGTTCTGAACAATTGTTCCTAATGCTATTTTAAACAAACATTCGTTTCTTGTCAAGTGCTTTTTTAAAAAAAGGAACCTATGTTTGATTTTTAATATTCTATATGCTATAATGAAATTAACTATAAATAAAGGTAAGACAATTTATAAATATAAAAATAATATGTGAGGTGTATATTATGTATGAAGATTTAACTCAAAAGCAAATAGAAATTCTCCACTTTATAAAAAGTCATATCCAAAAACATGGCTATCCTCCAGCTGTTAGAGAAATATGTAAGGGCGTGGATTTAAAATCTACCTCCACTGTTCATCGTCATTTGGAAAAATTAGAGGAAAAAGGATATATTAGAAAGGATCCTACTAAACCCAGGGCTATTGAAATACTAGACAGGGGTGATGATTCTTTATTTGCCACTAAGAAAACTGTAGATATACCTATTGTCGGAAAAGTTACAGCAGGCCAACCTATTCTAGCTATTGAACATATTGAAGACACTTTCCCAGTTCCTATTGAAATAGCTCAAAGAGGTTCACTTTTTATGCTTAGGGTTAGAGGTGATAGTATGATAGAGGCTGGAATTCTCAATGATGATTATGTATTAGTGAAGCAACAAAATGATGCAATTAATGGAGATATTGTAGTTGCTCTTATAGAAGATGAGGCCACAATAAAGAGATTTTTTAAAGAGGAAGATCATATTCGACTACAGCCAGAAAACCAATCCATGTCCCCTATACTTGTAAAAGATGTTCGTATTTTAGGAAAAGTCATTGGATTATATAGAAAACTTTAAACAAGCTAATCAAAAGATTAGCTTGTTTTTATCAATTAAATTCTTTTTCACTAGATTATCTAAAGACATCATTACACCTAATTTGCAATGTTCATAGGTTAATCCTCCTTGATAATAAACTATAAAAGGTTCTCTCATAGGGCCGTCGGCACTAAGTTCCATGGAAGAACCATCTACAAAGCTGCCAGATGCCATGATTACTTCATCTTCATAACCAGGCATATCCCAAGGCATTGGTATTACATGAGCGTCTACAGCCGAAGCTTTTTGAATTCCCTGGCAAAATTCTATAACTCTTTTTGGAGAATTTAATTCAATTGCTTGTACAATATCTGATCTTGTATCTTCTATATCTGGCACGATTTTAAAGCCTAGCTCTTTATAAACTATTCCCATTAATATACTCCCCTTTTTGGCCTCTGATACTATATGAGGAGCTAAAAACAATCCTTGCAAGGTAGTTCTGGTGGTTCCAAAAGTAAGGCCACAATCTTTGCCTAATCCTGGTGCAGTACTTCTATTAGCTACCCTATTTACTAAATCTCTTTTTCCTGCTACATATCCTCCCGATAAGGCTAGCCCACCTCCTGGGTTTTTTATTAAAGAACCTGCTATTATATCTGCACCTATATCTGTAGGCTCTACTTTTTCTACAAACTCACCATAACAATTATCAACCATAATAATTATTTCTTTATTAAATCCTTTTATTTCTTCAATAACTTTTTTAATTTCCTGAATGGTAATAGCTTTTCTAGTGCTATATCCTGTGGATCTTTGAATTAATAGTAATTTAGTGTTTTTAGATATATTCTCAATTACCTCTTTTGTATTAATTTTTCCATCCTTCAAAGGGATTTCTTTGTACTTTATGCCATATTCCAATAATGTGCCATCCTGATTGCCCTCTGTACCTATAACTTCCCGTAAGGTATCATAGGGACTGCCTGCAATGGAAATGAATTCATCTCCAGGCCTTAAAAGCCCAGATAGGCATAAAGTTATAGCATGAGTTCCAGAAGCTATTGTTGGCCTTACTAGGGCATCTTCTGCATTAAATACTAGAGAATAAATTTCCTCAACTTTATCCCTTCCTATATCCCCATATCCATATCCAGTAGTCCAATGAAAATTGGTAGCACTCAATCTTGCTTTATGCATACTATGAAGAATTTTATATTGATTATATTCTTTGATTTTATCAATTTCTATAAATTTATCCTTTATTAAAATTTCCTTTGAGTTTACAAAATTTACTACGTCCTCATTTATTTCAAATTGTTTACATAATAATTTTATTGTATCCTTGTCCATATTAATTCTCCCCTCTGCTTTTTAATAAAGACAAAAGTTTCTGAATATATCAGAAACCTTTGTTTTAAATTATCCCTCTTCTATTTTATTTGATATATTAATTGAATTACTAGGTATTATGGTAGATATTGCATGTTTATATATAAGTTGTTGTCTACTTTCACTGTCTAATATTATTGTGTAATTATCAAAACCTTTAACAAAGCCCTTGATTTGATACCCATTTATCAAATATATTGTTAGGCTAATACTTTCCTTTCTAGCATTATTAAGGAACATATCTTGCAAATTAATATTTGATTTCAAATTAATCCCTCCCTTAAATTTTAAATGCTTTTTCAACATAATTAGAAACGAAGTCCCCAATGGAGTTTAAAGAATCAAATTGATTTATATCTATCCATTTAATTCTTTTGTCTCTTCTAAACCAAGTTAATTGTCTTTTAGCATATCTTCTAGTATTCCTTTTTAATAATTCCTTTGTTTCCTCTAGATTTGTTTCTCCTTTTATATAAGGAATTATCTCCTTATATCCTATTGCTTTCATAGAAACCAAATTTTCATCATAACCCATATTTAATAAACTTTCGATTTCTTCTACTAATCCCTCTTGAAACATTTCATCCACCCTATTATTTATATGGGAATATAATATATGTCTATCCATATTAAGCCCTATTATTATCAGATTGTATTTATCACTTTCTTTTCGAAAATCCTTATTGTAATGGGACATTGGTTTATTAGTTTCATTATATATTTCTAAGGCTCTAATAATTCTTTTTCTATCATTTATATCAATTTGTTCTGCAGATGTAGAATCAATTATTAATAATTTTTCATATAAGTATTTATTTCCATATTTATTTGCAATAATATTACATTCTCTTCTAAATTCTTCATTGGGTTTAACATTTGTAAATTTTAGTTCATATACTATAGAGTTTATATAAAGCCCTGTACCACCTACCATTATTGGTAATTTCCCACGACTATTAATATTATTTATATATTCCTCTGCTTGGGTTTTAAAATCGTGTACTGTAAATTCCTCATCTGGATACACTATATCAATTAAATAGTGAGGGATATTACCCATTTCTTCGCGGGAAATTTTCGCCGTTCCAATATCCATATATTTATATATTTGCATAGAATCACAAGATATAATTTCCCCTTTTAGACTTTTAGCCACCTCTAAGGAAATGGTAGTTTTACCTACACCAGTTGGGCCTAGTATAATTAACAAATTCTCCTTTGGCATCATTTTCCATCACCTTTTCACTATATAATCCTTTTAAATTCTTTTTCTATATCTCTCTTTGTCAATTCAATTATAGTAGGCCTTCCATGTGGACAAGTATATGGATTTTCTACTTGACTTAATTGTTCAAATAAATTTTTAGCCTCCATGCCGAAAATTTTATCCCCACCCTTAATTGCATTGCTACAGGCAATTTTCATTATCTTATCAATTTTATACTCATAATTATTATTATGAATATGGCCTATATTATCTATTATTTGTAAAAATAGTAATTTTAATTGAGGTTCCCCAAATAACACTGGTACTCCCCTTATTATTACACTATTATGACCAAACTCTTCTACAATAAATCCAAGTTGCTTTAATAAATGAATATTTTCTAAAACCATATTAAATTCCCAATCAGTTAATTCTATAATCTCCGGGGTTAGAAGTTGTTGAATAACTATTTTTTCCATCTCATATTCTTTTTTATATTTTTCATAAAGTATTCGTTCATGGGCTGCATGCTGGTCTATAATAAAAACTTTATTTGTCAATGTATCTTCCGCTACAATATAGGTAGAGAATATTATTCCAATAGATTTAAGCCTTTTCAAAGTACATTTTAAGTCATAATTATCATCCCTTTTATTAGAGACTTCCCCATCTTTATTTTCATAATCAATAAAACTTTTTTCATATTTAGGTATAGTCTCTAAAATTCTATTTTCACTTTCATTTTCATTTGAACTTACTTCAAAATTGTCCTTAAAAAAACTTTCTTTATATAACAATGGAAGTTCTTCTTTTTCCTTTTTTATAGCTGTTTCTTTTGAAAATATTCCCTTAGGAACTGATAGATTGTCCTTTAAAGTTTTATCAATAACATATTCTAATTTATTGCTAAGTTCCTCCACATTTGCAAATTTAATTTCTTCTTTTGTAGGATGAATATTAATATCAATAATACTAGGGTCTATATCAATAAACAAAACAAAAACGGGAAATCTGTTAACAGGTATAAGTGATTTATATTTCTGTTCAACAATATTGACTATATCTGTGCTTTTTACATATCTATTATTTACATAGAGATACTGGTGATTTCGATTACCTCTGTAAAATTGATTATTAGATATATAACCATATAATTTATAATCATTAGTTTCAAATTCAATTTCAATTAAACCATCTATAAACTCTTTTCCCAATAATAAATATATATTATCTTTTAAACTATTATTTTTAGATGTATTTATTACTATTTGATTATCTTTAATATATTTAAAGGACACACCGTAATTTCCCAATGCTAATTTATAAATAATATCTGTTATATGATTTCCCTCTACTTTATTGGATTTTAAAAATTCTCTTCTAACAGGTAGATTATAGAATAAATCTTTAATTATCATAGTAGTTCCTTTAGGACAGCCTATGGGTAATTGTTTAACAATATTGCTTTCTTCTACAAATGCCTGTGTACCTGATGAATTTGGTTTGGCTTTTGTAAGAATTTCTATTTTAGCCACAGAAGATATACTAGCTAATGCCTCACCTCTAAAGCCAAAGGAATTAATATTATAAAGATCCTCTATATTAGATAGTTTACTAGTAGAATGAGGTTTAAAAGCATTTATTAAATCATTTTCGTATATACCATCCCCATCATCTGTAATCCGAATATATTTTTTACCCCCATCCCTTATTTCTACGATAACACTTGTAGAATTGGCATCTAATGAGTTTTCTATAAGTTCCTTAACTACAGATGAGGGCCTTTCAATAATTTCCCCTGCAGCAATTTTTTGAATCGTTAAATCATCTAAAACCTTAATTTTTCCCATCTTACTCCTTCTCCTTAAATTTTTTAGCCTCTTCTGTTAATTCATATAATATATTCATAGCTTCTATAGGGGTCATTTTAGATATATCTAAATTCTTTATTTTTTCAATAAAATAATCCTTTTGATAATCTAAAATGCTTATTTGATTCATAGAATTATTTACATGTTCCCCATCTTTTTTAAAAACATGCTTTTCCTCAATTTCATATAATATTTCATTTGCTCTTTCTATAATATCATTAGGAATACCTGCTAATTTGGCTACTTCTATACCATAACTTTTATCGGTGCTTCCTTTCTCAATTTTCCTTAAGAATATTATTTCATCCCCTTCTTCTTTAACCAGGATATTTAAATTATTTATTCCTTCTATTTTACCCTCCAATTGAGTTAGTTCATGATAATGGGTAGCAAATAATGTTTTGGCACCTATATTTTCTGCTATATATTCAAGTATAGCCCAAGCAATACTTAAACCATCATAAGTAGAAGTGCCACGGCCTACTTCATCTAGTATTATTAGACTATTTTCTGTAGCATTTTTTATTATATTGGATACCTCATTCATTTCTACCATAAAAGTACTTTCTCCTTGAGACAAATTATCTGAGGCACCTATTCTAGTGAATATTCTATCTACAATGGCAATATTTGCTTTTCTTGCAGGTACAAAAGAGCCAATCTGTGCCATTAAATTTATAATTGCAATTTGCCTCATATAAGTTGACTTTCCTGCCATATTTGGTCCCGTAATTATATGAACTCTATTGTCATTATTATCTAAATAAGCATCATTAGGAACAAATATATTATCATCTATAGTCATTTCCACAACAGGATGCCTGCCATCTTGTATATGAATTATCCCCTCATTATTCAAACTAGGCCTAATATAATCATTATTATAAGCCACTTGAGCAAAGGAATTCAGAACATCAATTTCTGAAATTTTTCTACTAAGATTTTGGATTCTAAAGGTTTCAGATTTTACTTTTTCTCTTATATTTTGAAATATTTCGTACTCTAATTCCACTATCCTATCTTCTGCACCTAAAATTTTATACTCTATTTTCTTTAATTCCTCAGTATAATATCTTTCAGAATTAGTTAAAGTTTGTTTTCTAATAAAGTATTCGGGAACTAAATCTAAATTTCCCTTAGTTACTTCGAAATAGTAGCCTGATTTTTTATTAAATCCAATTTTTAAATTCCTAATTCCAGTCTTTTCTTTTTCTGTTTGTTCCAATTTTGTAAGCCAGTTTTTGCCACCTGTAGAAGCATTTCTTAATTCATCTAATTCCTCATTATAATCTGATTTTATTAAGCTCCCTTCTTTAACGGAAATTGGAGGATTATCTATAATTGATTTATCTATAATATTATACACATCTTCTAAAGTATCTAGACTAAAAGCCATATCTATTAATATTTCATTATTGGATTTTATTAAAATTTCCTTTAACTCTGGCACCATGCCTAATGAAAATTTTAAAGAAGAAAGATCTCTTCCATTGCAATTTCCATAGGATACCTTTCCAATTAATCGTTCCAAATCATAAATCTTTTTTAAACAATCTTTAGTTTGATTTATTAGAATAATATTATCAAAAAACACTTCCACTATACTTTGTCTTTTATTTATCTCATTTATATCTATTAAAGGCTGTTCTAACCATCTTTTTAATAATCTTCCTCCCATAGCTGTAGAAGTTTTATCTAAAACCCATATTAAAGATCCCTTTTTTTCTCTGCCGATCATTGTTTCATGTATTTCTAAATTACTTCTAGTATTTATATCTAAAATCATATATTTATTAGCTTCATAATAGTTTATTTGATTTATATGTTCTAAAGAATCTTTCTGGGTATAATGCAGATAATCCATTAGTTTCCCCGTGGATAAAATTGCATAGATGTGTCCATCTAATCCTAATGTTTTAAGGCTTTTAGCTTTGAAATGTTCTAATATTTTTTCATTCCATTGAACTTTTTCAATTTCCTCATTGTTATATACATTTATATAGGGATTTATTTTATTCTTAATAAATTTTATTACTTTTTTATTTGAAATAAACTTTTCATTACAAATAATTTCTGATGGATTAACTTTCCCTATTTCCTCTAATAAGAAATTAAATAAACTTTCTTCATTTCCAATATATTCTGTAGTAAAAAGTTCTCCAGTAGAGCTGTCTGCATAGGCCAATCCTAAACCAAAATCATCCATATATATAGAAAGAAGATAATTATTGCTTTTTTCATCTAATACATTTAAGTCCATTATTGTTCCTGGAGTTATTATTCTAATTACATCCCTATCTACCAAACCCTGTGCCGCTGAAGGGTCTTCCAATTGTTCACATATGGCTACCTTATAGCCTTTATCTACTAATTTTGAAATATATGTCCCTGCCACATGATGGGGTATCCCACACATAGGAGCCTTACCACTATCACCAGCATCTCTCTGGGTTAAAACAATTTCTAATTCTTGTGAAGCTGTAATTGCATCTTCGAAAAACATCTCATAAAAATCTCCCAATCTAAAAAACAATATAGCATCACTATGTCTTTCTTTTATTTCCTTATATTGTTTCATCATTGGTGTTAAATTTTTCAAAATTTATAACCTCCGTCTATATTTTATACCCTTCCAAAGTGAAGGATTTAATTTTATCTATTTTTATATCTACTATTTCTCCAATTAAGTCTTTACTACCTTGAAAATGAACTAGTTTCCCTGTTCTAGTTCTGCCTGACAATACATTTTCATCATTTTTACTTACTTCCTCTACTAATACATCTACAATTTTATCTTTATAGGGGATATTTTTTTCATAAAATATGGGGTAAAGAGTGTCTAATAATCTTTGGAATCTTTCATGTTTTACTTCATTAGGAATTTGATTTTCCATATTAGCAGCATAAGTGCCCTCCCTAATGGAATAAAGGAAAGTAAATGCTGAATCATATCCCACTTTCTTTACTAAATCTAAGGTATCATTAAAATCTTCTTCTGTTTCCCCTGGAAAGCCTACAATTATATCAGTAGTTATGGCAATACCTGGTACTGCTTCTTTCAATTTCTCCACTAAATTTATATAGTCTTCTCTAGTATATTTTCTATTCATAGCCTTTAAAACTCTATTGCTACCAGATTGAACTGGTAAATGAAAATGTTCACAAACCTTGTCTAATTCTGCTATGGCAGAAATTAATTCATCTGACAAATCCTTGGGATGGGATGTCATAAATCTAATCCTTTCAATACCGTTAATTTTATTTATCTCCCTTAAAAGTTTAGCAAAACTATAATCATAATCTAAAGTATTGCCATAAGAATTGACATTTTGGCCTAATAAAGTTATTTCCTTATACCCCTTATTAGCCAATTCTTCTACCTCAGCAATTACATTTTTAGGTTCTCTACTTTTTTCCCTTCCCCTTGTATAAGGTACTATACAGTAGGTACAAAAGTTATTGCAACCATACATAATATCTACATAGGCTTTAAAAGGATATTTACGATTAGCCCCAATATCTTCTGCTATCTCCCTATCATCCTCTACTACATCTACTACAGTTTTGCCTGTCTGTTCATATCGATTAATTAATTGAGGCAATTTATCTATATTTTTAGTACCAAATATTATATCTACATGCTTGTATTTAGATAAAATTACCTCCCTAGATTCCTCCCTTTCCATCATGCAGCCACAAACTGCAATCATAATATCTGGCTTTTTTCTCTTAAGGTTTTTTAATGCTCCTAATTGCCCATATAGTTTTAATTCTGCATTTTCCCTAACTAAACAGGTATTATATATAATTAAATCAGATTCTTTAAAATTATCAACCCATTCATACCCTATATTTTCTAATATCCAGGATATTTTTTCTGAATCATGTTCGTTTGCTTGACAACCATGTGTTACTATACAATAAGTTTTTTTCTTTACCATTGACATTACCTCCTAAAAAACTAACTATAAACATTATAACAAAAAAATTGAAATATTGTATGATAAATTTAATACATATTGTACTACCAATTACTTATTCCTTATGTTATCATA
>DAIMNI010000008.1:0-11453 GCA_036720245.1 Tissierellia bacterium
AAAATAAATATGTTTAGAACCCTAAAAAAGTAGTTCTAAACATATTATACGAGGATAGTTTTTTCTGGAATTGATGGACGAGCATTATTGCCTTTATTAGTGATACTTATATTCGTAATAATTGGACAAGTAGAAGAGTTTATAAAGGAAGTAAAAGAAATATGGAAGGAGGCAGAATAAATGAGACAAAAGAAAGTTTATCCCTGTCCTATATGTAAAAATAAAAGATGTGTTGGTTCAATATATTCATTCGTAGCAAATGCAGTAAGGAGGATGTATTTTTGTAGTAATTGTTTGGTGGAGTTTAATTCAAATGGAACAATATATCCACCAGTACAAATAGAAAAAGACCTCCCAGACGGCAATCTGGAAAGGTCAGCAATTTAAAAATATTATTTAATCAATTATACCACAAAGAAGGGAGATTTTAAAATGAATGCAGTGGGAATTTATGTAGCTTATAAAGAGAGGACAAAATCAGAAATAGAAAAGGAAATGAAATATGCAGCAGAAAAGATAGTTGAGCTTGAAATTATAGCAGAGGAAGGTAGAAAAGCAGAAAAGGAATTAGATAAAGCAAGGGAAAGAATGATGGAATTAGCAATCGCTTATTCTGGGATGAAAGGAGATATGTAAAATGAATAATAATCAAATGGTAGTTCAAGAAGCTAATCCTATGATGATAATAGAAGGATTGAAACTAGATAGGGTAGCAGATTCTATTAATACGATTAATCAGTTTCAACAAGTTATACAATCCAATTTAGTAGAAGGTATTGATTATGGGGAGGCCTATTTTGGCAGTGGAAAATCAAGTCTCTTAAAACCAGGTGCAGAAAAAATATTAATGCTAATGGGATTAAGTAGCCAATATGAAATTATAGAGCAAATACAAGATTATGAAGAGGGATTTTTTGCATACACAATAAGGTGTATTTTAACTAGGAACGGAATAGTTGTGACTGAGGGATTAGGCCACTGTAATAGTAAAGAAAAGAAATATGAATCGGACAAGCAAGATAAATATATGCTAGGGAATACGTGTCTTAAAATGGCCAAGAAAAGAGCACAGGTTGATGCAGCACTTACGGTAGGAAGTTTAAGTAATATATTTACTCAGGACCTAGAGGATATGGTTCAATTCAATAATACTGAAAGAGTAGAGACCATGACTTTAGAAGATGCAAGAGCTATAAAAGTTAGGTTTGGTAAATATGGGGATAATGGCGGAAAGACAATAGGCGAAATATATGCAACCGATGAAGGCTATGTTAAATGGTTATCTGAAAAGGCCAAGGAACCCGCAATGAGAAAGGCTGCAGCAATGGTAATGGAAGGTGGTAGCCCAATCTCAGGAAAGCCAAAGGCTCCTATCAACAATTCTAATAACAATGCTACTACAAATGTTGATATAAACCCAGATGATATAGCAGATTTACCATGGAACGAATTAGATGACGAGAACATACCATATTAGACTAAGGGGATGCTGTTCCCCTTGGTCTATAGAATAGGAGGGAAGATAAATGAATTATGCAGAGGAAATTAACGCATTTTATAGATTAATCCAAACACAATACACTGCTACAGATGAGATCGTCCTATGGCATGCTTTGATGTATCAGAATTACAAATATGATTGGGAAGAATGGTTTTTTGCACCTAATTATTTACTTCAATTAAATAGTGGACTATCAACTAAAAATCTTTATAAAGCAAGAAATTCTTTAAAAGAAAAGGGGCTTATAGATTTTAAGCAAAGATGTTCACCAGATATTAACGGAACCAAATTAATTTCATATAAAATGATTAGTTTTAAAACAGAATAGGAGGCCCTAGAGTGAAGTATATAACTGAAATAAATGCCTTTCGTAATTATCTTAAGACTAATTCATTAGAAGCAATTACACAGGCCCTATGGTATGTGATTATTGATTACCATAACTCATGTAATTGGGAAAGATGGATTGCTATAGATAATCAAAGGCTTATGGCAGAGCTAGGAATAAGCGAAAAAACCTTAATAAAACATAGAAACTTTTTAATTCAAGCAGGGCTTTTAGAATATAAATCTCAGCAAAGAAAAAAGAGTTCTGGAAGATATAAGCTATTAAGTTTTGAAAAAGGAGAGGCAGGGAATATCAAATCTGCTACCCAAACTACAGGAAATATTCCAGCAGATTGGGAAGCAGTTCGGGGTGCAGATTGGGAAGCAGTTCGGGGTGCAGATCGTTCAGACTTAATTAGACTAGACAAGACTAGACTAGAAAAGAATAATACTACTATTACTACTAATGCTGAAAATGATATTTCTATAATTGCAAAAGCCTATGAACAAAATGGATTTGGGACAATAGATTTTATGGCAAAAGAAATATTAGTTGATTTAGTCAAAGATTATTCGACTGAATGGATTCTTGAAGCTATGAAGATTGCAGTTAAGTCTAATGCCAGAAACCTAAACTATGTCAGTAAGACATTAAGCAATTGGAAGTCATGGGGCGGTATGAAATTGGCTAAAGACAGCCCAAGAGAGAGCGATAATACAAATTTACCTGATTATGGATGGTGATTTAAATGGATTATAAAGAATTTTTAAGAAAATCTATGAAACAAAATGAAAAAGAGGTACAGGATCTACTGCTAAAAGAGAGGCAGTATAAAATAGCAGCATTAACTAAGGGGAGTGGTGTCCCTCAACGATTTAAGAGTGCCACGTTTAATAATTACAATCCAGTAGATAATAGCATGGCTTTAAACAAATCTAAAAACTTTGTGGAGGACTTCCCCAATACTAAGGGTCTATTACTTACAGGCCCAGTAGGAACTGGCAAAACTCATTTAGCATGTGCAATAGCAAACGAATTATTGGAGAGATTATATTCAGTCTATTTTGGAAATGTGGTAGACATTATGAGTTTTATCAAGAGTACCTATAGCAAGAACTCTGAGATTGCAGAGGATGAAGCCATAAATCTTATGACGGATAAAGTAGATTTATTTATAATTGACGATTTAGGCAAGCAAAATGAAACTTCTTACACTTCATCAATGCTATATCAGCTAATTAACAGAGTTTACGAGAATAAAAAGCCAATAATAATTACCACAAATGAAAATTCAACAGAATTAGCTGGAAAACTTGGAGATAGAGGACAGGCCACAGTTTCAAGAATTACACAAATGTGTGAACCTGTAGTATTTAAAGGGGAAGATTGGAGGCTTAAAAGATGAAAAAGTTAGTAGTTGAAATAGTAGATGACTTGAAAAAGGAAAAAGAAAAGAAAAAGCTGATACCTAAATGCTGGATATGCATGGATGAGGGCCTAGTTTATTATGATAAAAAAGTTAATGGAATTAGATATGAGGTTGCAGCAAAATGCAGATGCTCAAAAGGACAAAAGATAGGGGAAAGAGTAGGATATATCCCTAATGTAATAGCAGAAGATATTGCTAATATGAACTTTGAATATTTCAATAAAAAACATCCTGATGAAATAAAGAAAATAGTTTCTTAATAGAAATTATCAAAGGAGGCATAGGAGTGTCAAGGACATGTATTGATTGTGAAAATAGGCATATTGGATGCCATGATTATTGCAAAGATTATCATGAATATAGAAGAAAAATAGAAAAAACAAAGCAAGATAGAGAGGCATTTTTGGAATACAACGGATACATGGCAGAATGCTTATGGAAGAATAAGAGGGTGTAAAAAATGAGATGGACTGAGGAAGAATACATGGGCTTTTTAGAAAAACAGGGAATAAAAACAGCCATGGAAAAGCCTAAACGCAGCAAATATAATAATAAAAAGACTTGGGTAGATGGAATCTGTTTTGATAGCAAGAAGGAAGCTGAATATTATTGCCAGTTAAAATTGCTTAAACAAGCAGGGGAGATAAGAGATTTTGGATTACAGCCTAGATATGAGCTGCAGCCAACTTTTAAAAAGAATGGGACAACTTATAGATCAATCACCTATATAGCCGATTTTGTAGTAGTAAATAATGATGGAACTACTGAAATAATTGACATCAAGGGCATAGAAACACAGGTATTTAAAATAAAACAAAAGCTATTTGAATATATATATCCAGATCTAAGCTTAAAGGTAATCAAATAAGGGGGAGGAAATTGAAAGAAAACCTAATTAATAGAAAGACTTATAAGGCAGTTAAAAAGATGGACAGGCAAGACATGGAGAATTTTCTAGCAACTATATATTCTGAAGGATTTAAAGATGGGACAGAATCAGCAGAGATGACAGATTTTAAAATTCAATTGGTAGAAATTCTCCATAAGGCCAAAGGGGTAGGTCCTAAAACGTTCGATAACATTATGGAAACTATGAAGGAGATGGGGATATGAAATGCCCTGAGGAAGCATCAAAGATGTGTATGAATGCAATAAAGTATAAAAAATATGCAGAAGTTAGGCAGTGTGAGGAATGCTGCATATACTGTAAAAATAGATGTAATGAAGTATGCGATAAGGCTTTGGAGGCGGAGGAATGCTAGACATAAAATATTGTGCTAGAGCTATAATCCAACACCTAAATGGGAATTTTAAATTATTTGAAGAATACAGAGATAAAGCTATAGAGATATACGAAAAAGAGAACACGGTACCTATAGGGGAACTTATACCAAAGAGCACGAAAAGAAAACTATATGAAATGGTGAGTTAAATGGATTGCAAAAATTGGATATAAGCATTTTTAGGGAGGTATGGATATGGAAGCAATAATAATAACGATAATTAGTATAGCTGCAATTTGTATATTAGTATTATTGGTATCTTTATTATATACAATTGAAAAAGTGAAGGAGCTGGAAGAATGAAAAAAATTAAAGACAGAGATGGTAGCGTGGTTCTTGTAGGGGATATATACAAAGATGAAGAAAATTTTTTATGGGAAGTAATAAAAGATGATGGCAGATACTTGTTAGAGAATATGCATATTCCAGGAAGAAGAAAAATAGAAGACATTAGATTTATGGAAGATACGGGCGCAAATATATTTATTGATATGTAATAGGAGGGCAACTATGGAGATACAAAAACAGTATAATAAATCAAAAAGACAAAGCCTTAGAAATGAAATGATAGGGCACATAGATGATATATTAGATGCAGCAGAAAGCATAGGAAGTCTTGATTTTTTTACTATAGAATTAAAGGTTCATGAAGGACAGCTAGATGCCAATTGTACTTTAAAAAATAGAAAGAAGGTTTATTAAATCAAATGTATTATACTCATGAAAAATGAATAAAAGAATATAAAAGCATTGATTAATACGTATAAAAGGAGTATAATATATTTAATAGGAGGGATAATAGATGAAAAGGAAAGACCTAGTTAAACTTCTTGAAAGCAATGGTTGGTACTTAAAAAGAAATGGCGGAAATCATGACATATATACTAATGGCAAGGACACAGAACCAATACCAAGGCATACAGAAATAAACGAGAGATTAGCAAAAGCAATTATAAAAAAACTAGGGCTTTAAGCCCTAGCATTTATAAATCATCTATTATCCTAATTATAATACGAGAGGAGTTGAGTAGAATGAAAAAAGCATATCCCATTATAATAAAAGGTGCAGAAGGAGATTATTATGTAAGAATTCCAGATTTTGATATTGCTACACAGGGAACAGATATAGCTGATGCGATAATGATGGCAAGGGATGCCATAGGATTAGTAGGCATTGATATGGAGGATGATGGTAAAGAGTTACCAGAACCTTACTCTGTAAATGAGGAAATAGAAGAAGGGGATATTTTTACTTTAGTAGACGTAGATTTCACTAAATATAGAAGAAAATATGAAAATAGGGCAGTAAAAAAGAATTGTACTATACCGAGCTGGTTAAATGAGGAAGCGATAAAGGCAGGTGTAAATTTTTCAGGAATATTACAAGAGGCATTAATAGACCATCTAAATTTAAATGATTAATTAAATAAGTCCGACCATACCTAGATGGAGGGCACTAGACCATTTTGTTAGAGATAACAAATAGGCTTAGTGCCCTTTTTTTATTGAGGAGGAATCTAATGCAAATACTTATAACCGAAATAGAAAGGCTAAGAGAAGAATTAAACAATACTATTATAAGCCTCCAAAGGGCAGGATATGAAAAAGCAAAGGCAGAGTATACCTATAGAGTAGCTTTAGCAAAAGAACTTTTAATTTTAAGGGATAAAGGGTTACCTGCAACATTAACAAATGATGTGGCTAGGGGAAATGAAAATATAGCAAAACTTAAATTTAATAGAGATGTAGCAGAAACTAATTATGATGCTACATTAGAAAAGTTAAGGGCTACAAAGATAGAATTAGACATAGTGGAAAGGCAAATGGAAGCTATTAGGAGGGGAGAATAATATGGATAAAGGACAGCTAAAACAACTAAAATACTTAAAAAATGAAATAGAGATATTAAAAAAACAAATAGAAGATTTAGACTATACAATTACGGCAGATTCAGTCAAAGGATCTAACCCTTATTTTCCTTATGAGGAGAGAAACTTTACTATTACAGGGATAAATTACGGGGAACATAATAAGAAAACTCAGAGATTGAAAAGAAAGTTAAATAGAAAAGTAGAAGAATTAATAGATTTGGTAGAGGAAACCTATGAATATATAGATAATATAGATGATAGCCTTATAAGGCAGATAATAACTCTTAGATATGTAAATGGGCTAGCTTGGGAGCAGGTAGCAGCAAGTATAGGAGGAAACAACACAGCAGATAGCGTAAGAAAAATAGCAGAAAGATTTTTAAAATAGAAGTTGTCCTATATGTCCGTTTTAGATGTGTTAATATGATATTAAGGAAATCTATGGAAGCTAAATTAAAAAGGATATATCAATTGGTTGTTGGAATCCCACTTCTCCCCTTTGATGTGGGATTTTTACTTGACAAAATTAAATATTACTCGCTACATAGAAAGGCTTGTTTTTATCCCCCTTTGGCAGGCTTTTCTTTTTTTATACTTGTTATGGGAATAATGTCGAAACTTGCGATAAATAAATAAAGGATTTTCTCCTTTCTTGTAGAATAAGTATAGGAAAGGGGGAGATTTTAATATTTAAACATATAAAAAAGTTTTTTAAAAAAGTACTAGATGTAGAGGTAAGTTCTGAAAAAATAATTAATTTTATATTTTTAGAAATAAATAAAGATGGCAAAAGAACATACGGAGAATTAAAGAATATCTTAAAACAGGAGTATTCTAAAAAGCCTGAAGAAGAATTGATAGAGTATTATGATGAATATAAATATAAAAAAATGTTTCTAGAATCTATGAATCCTGAAAACTTGACAATAGGTGCCATTTCTATTTTTGCTATAATAATAACTATATTTGTGACTGTTGTCTATAAAGGTATTGTTGATATTAGTATCTTTATTTCATTGTTAATCTATTGTTTAATTCTAATAGGCACTATGCGTCTTTTGCAACATAGAATCATGGATAAATCAAAAAAGATAGTTTACTATGATATAGTCTTAGAAGTCATAAAAGAAGTTTTAGAAGAAAAAAGTCATAATATACAAAGTAGCGAGAGCCTATAATAAGGCTCTTTTTTCATACAAAAAATCAATATAGAAAACAACTCAAATAAGTAGGTGGTGATCATTGGATGAAATAAGAAAAAAAGCAAAACAGGATTATATGGAAGGCATGAAGTATAAGGATATATGCGATAAATACAATATTTCAATGAACACTTTAAAGTCCTGGGTAAAAAGATATAATTGGGCTGATGAAAGAAAAAAGTTAAACAAAAAGGGTGCACACAAAAATAAAAGGGGTGCACCCAAAGGCAATAAGAATGCAATAGACAATAATGGTGGTCCTCCTAAAGGTAATCTTAATGCAATAAAACATGGAGCCTATCAGTCCTTATATGCTGATATTTTAAGCACAGAAGATAAGATACTCTTTAACATGACTAATTCATCTACAAATGTGGATGATGAAATAAAATTACTTAGGTTTAAAATAGCAAGACTTCTCAACTTAGGGGAGTCTTTTTTTTATAATATGTTTGGACAAAAAGTAGAAAAAGAATTATCAGAGGAGGAAAGAATAGCAGGTATTAATGCCTGTATGGACCAACTAAGAAAATTAATAGAAGTTAAGGCTAAGATGGCTACAGACACAGAAAAACTAGAGTTAGAAGAAGAAAAGTTTGAATTTCAAAAATATAAATCTAATATAGATTTACAGCTAAAGAAAGAGAAACTAGAATTAGAAAAAACTAAAGGAGATAAAAAGGATACAAACATTAGAGTTACTATAGTAGATGATATAGAAGGTGAAGAAGATGGAGATTAAACTATCAGAAATAATCGCGCCTTCTTTTTATGATCTTCATATAGACATAAAAAACAATAAGAACACCGAATATATGCTAAAAGGTGGCAGAGGATCTACTAAATCATCATTTGCTAGTATAGAGATAATCCTAGGAATGATGAGAGATGCAGAAAAAGGAGAGTTTACTAATGCGGTAGCAATAAGAAAAGTAAAAGATACTCTAAAAGATAGTGTATTTGAGCAATTAGCATGGGCGATAGAAATGCTAGGGGTTAGTCATCTATGGAATATACCTCAGTCTAAGCTAGAAATAACATATATCCCTACAGGGCAGAAGATAATATTTAGGGGAGCAGATGATCCTATAAAATTAAAATCCATAAAAGTATCAAAAGGGTACATTAAATATATTTGGTATGAGGAATTAGACCAATTTAATGGCATGGAAGAAATAAGAAATATAAACCAATCCTTAATGAGAGGTGGAGATGATTTTATTGCATTATATACTTACAATCCTCCTAAATCAGTACAAAGTTGGGTAAATACAGAGGCTACAATAAAAAAGCCTGATAGGAAAGTGTATCATAGTGATTATAGGAGTGTGCCAAGAAAATGGCTAGGAGAACAATTTATTATCGAGGCAGAACACTTAATGAAGATTAATCCTACAGCCTATGAGCATGAATATTTAGGAGAGGTTACTGGTACTGGTGGAGAAATATTCATCAATGTTAAGATAAGAGAAATTACAGATAGAGAAATAAGTATATTTGACAATATTAAAAGAGGACTTGACTGGGGCTACGCATCAGATCCATTTCATTATACAGTATGTCATTATGATAAAACTAGGAGAAAATTATATATATTTTATGAAATACAAAAAGTAGGGTTAAGCAACAGGTTAGCAGCAAAATTAATTAAAAAGGAAAATACAGACAATGATTATGTAATAGCTGATAGTGCAGAGCCAAAGTCTATAAGTGAAATGAATGTAGACTATGGATTGAAGGTATTGGGAGCAAAAAAAGGCCCTGGCAGTATAGAATTCGGAATCAAGTTCTTGCAAGACTTAGAAGAAATAATTATAGACGGGGAAAGGTGTCCTAATACAGCTAGAGAATTTCTTAATTATGAACTAGAAAAAGACAAGGAAGGAAACTTTAAAGCAGAGTTTCCAGATAAAAACAATCACAGTATAGATAGCATTAGGTATGCACTTGAAGATAGCATGATAGGGCAACACAGGACAAGGAATTATAGTGGAAAGGGGGCAAGAATATGATAGATTATAATACCCTTCTTAAAAGTGAATTACAAGGCTTATATGGGGATTACTTAGCGAAGATAAATAAAATAAACGGATACTATGAAATATATGAAGGTAAGCAAGAATGGAGAACAGCAGATGGATTAGACTATATCCCTGCTAAGAAAATAACTAATCTAATTAAGAAACTAATAGATACTAGAGCAAGATTTATGTTTGGCAGGGAGCCTTTCTTTGATGTTAGGCCAATACAAGAAGATGTAGAAGGAAGCACAATATATAAAGACCAAGCCCAGGAGAAGGAAGATTTATTAAAACAGATTCTAGATGATAATAAATTCCATAGTAAAGCCTTGAAAGGATATAAGGATTGCAAAATAGGCGGGAGAGTAGCCATAAAGCTATGGGGGCATAAAGATGAAGGTTTAAAGATTATATTTGTTCCAGCACAAGAGTTTTTCCCACAATATAATTTAGATGATGTGGACCAACTAGAAAAGGTGGTCTTTTTATATGCTCTAAATAATGAGGAAAGAAAAAGAGACCAGAGGATAAAAAAACAGGTGTGGGAACTAGTGAATGGGAAATGTATCCTAAATGAAATAACGGTAGATGGAGAAGGGGCAATCATTTCTATTGAATATGAAGATTATGATACAGGATTAGACTTTATTCCAGTAATAATTATTAGGAATGGTGGATTAACAGGAGAAACAGAGGGAATATCAGATGTGAAGCAATTATGGCATAATCAGGATGCATATAATAGACTTACTTCTGATGATATTGATGCTCTAAAATTCCAAATGTTTGGCCAAGATGTAATAACGGATGCAAACGAGATAAGTTTACAAAATATAAAGATAGCACCAGGGGCAATGATAGATTTACAAACTGATATAACACAGGCATCAGGAGGCAGACAAGCCAAGATGGAAAGATTAGAATCTAGTTTTTCCTACAAAGATAAGTTTGAAGATACAGTAAACAGAATTAAAAATGATATGTATGACACCTTAGATGTCCCGAATGTAGGGTTGGAGCAATTAAAAGGGTTAATGCAATCAGGGAAATCAATGAAAGCCTTATATTGGGGGCTTATGGCTGCATGTGATGAAGATTGGATAGAATGGCAGTCAGCTTTTAAGCAAATGGAAGATTATATATTTAGGATGGTAGATATTTATAATTTATACAATGCTAGAAATATTTCTAGCTATGAAACTACATTAGAAATAATTACAAGTTATCCTTTAGCAGAAGATGAGAACGAACAAAAGACAATAGATATGGAAGAAGTTATTGCAGAGGTAAGAAGTAGGGAAAGTTATATAGATAAATGGTCAGAGGTAGAAAGTGTAGAGGCAGAGATAGAGAGAATATTATTAGAGAAACAGCTATTTAGTGATAATTATAATAAAGATTTGTTAAATGATTTGGAATAGGTGATATTCCATGAATATGTATAAAAAAATAGTAAAACAGCAAAGAAAAGAAATAGCGAAATTAACACTAGAGCAGCAAAGGCAAATACTAAATTTATATGATGATGCCATAGGAGATTTATCAAAAAAAGCAGCAAGGTCAAGAGATAAATCACTACAAAAAAGATGGAAATTAGACTATATAAAAGAATTAAAAAGGGTAAGAAGTGAACTGGATAAAGAATTAAAAAAACAAGTGATTAACTCCACAAAGAAAGCATCAGAAATAGGTACAAAAGCAGAGCAATTAATAATGAAAGAAATATTCCAATTAGCAGAATTAGACACAGGGAAACATTTTACAACTATGTTTAGTCAGGTTCAGGACAATGTAGTAAGAGATATAATTACAGGAAAC
>DAIMNI010000008.1:11487-25276 GCA_036720245.1 Tissierellia bacterium
ATAAGGATAATAAAACATTATCAAGTAGGATTTGGAACTATGGAAATGATTTTGAAAAAGATATACAGTACACAATTAATCAGGCAATACTGCAAAAGAAGTCAGCTATAGAGTTAGCAGCAGATTTAGAAAAGTTTATAAAGGAACCAGCTAAAAGGGATACCAATTGGGGAAGATGTTATCCTCATTTAAAAAATAAAAGAGTAGATTATAATGCTATGAGATTAGCAAGGACAAGTATAAATCACAGTTACCAGACAGCTAGTATTCAATCTAGTACATTAAACCCATTTGTAGAGGGTATAGAGTGGCAAAGTGCATTAATACATGGCAGAACTTGTGGATTATGTCAGGAAAGACATGGAACTATATATCCGATTGATGAAGTGCCTTTAGATCATCCATCAGGTTTGTGTTCAATGCTCCCAACAGTTGGAAAAGGATTAGACCAAGTTGCAGAGGAATTAAAAAGTTGGCTAGATGGGGAAGATAATCCTATATTGGATAATTGGTATGATAATTATGGGGACTATTTTAGTGGGTTAAGTAAGGCTAAACATGGTATAATAAATATAAAGGGATATGAAGATAAATCTAGAGAAAAACGATACAATTCTACTAAAGAGGCATTTAAGAGAGTATCATATACTAATATGGATAAAGATTATGCAAAGGAAATAGATGCAGAATTATTGGATATAATAAACAAATACCCATTAGACAGTAAAGGCATGACGGTTAAGGCATTAAAGAAGGACAGCTATTTTGGCTATCAGAGTTACGGAATAGGGCATAATAAAAAGACTAATAAATTATATATATCAGATGAAATAGTATATAGTAATTACCTTCATAATAATAAAAAAGTATCTACTAAAACCCATGAAATGAACTATAGAGGTAGAGGTTCACCGTTACTAAATAGCAAGAAAGCCCATTTAGCGACTATAAGTCATGAATATGGGCATGCAATAGATACCTACTACCTATTAGCAAAAGATAAAAAATTAATGAAGGATATTAAGGATATAGATGGGAAAACATTAGATTGGGGAATAGCTAATTCAGCTAATTCAATCAACATGGAATTGGCAACAAGCAAAAACCAATTGTCTTATGTATTATGGGATAAGATGAAAAAAGAATATGGCATGGAAGATAAAGAATTCAATCAAAAAATACATGATGAGTTAGGAAGTTATGCAGCAAGTGAGCCAGTGGAGTTTTTAGCAGAAGGATTTGCTAACATGAATTGTTTGGAAGAAGGGCAAAAAACGGAGTTTATTAAGATGTTTGAAAAGATATTTAATGAAGAATTTGACAAAGTTTTGAGAGGGGGAAGGTAATGGAAACATTAAAAGGGAATTTTACGCAGGTAGATTATAACAAACTAATGGCTGAATTGAGATATTTAGAAATGAGGATTTATTTAGGAGAAGATAATGAGGAAAACAGGAAAAGGGTAAAAGAAATAAAAGAGATATTAAATAATTAAGGGGGATATGATGAGTGAGGTAGTTTGTGATAATTGCAACAAAGGATTTAAAATAAAGGTAAGGACACAAAAGATTAAGGATGGTGTTGAGAGAGTTTATTTCACTTGTCCTAAGTGTAAAACAGAATATACTTTTTACTACACTAATGATAAGGTAAAAGAGTTACAGGGGCAGATTAAGGCCTTACAGATGGAATATAATAGCCTAAGAGGTAAAAATACAAGTAAAGGTTATGGAATGCTGCAAGAAATAACAAAGATAAAGAATAAGGTAGGGAAAGAAATGGATTTGTTAAAGATAGTGTATAATTAAACATTTTAGAAAGTATAAACAGGCATTTAATGATAGCCTTATACAATTAAATTTATATGTATGCATTAGGCACTTAATAAGTGTCTTTTATTTTGTCCTAAATAAGACATTAAACTGTTTTAATTCGTAAGCCATGACGATATATTGGCAAATCAGGAGATGGGACCTCGTAAAAAACCGTAGATTAAGGAGGAATAGAAATGAAAAGAGAATTCTTAAAAGGATTAGGATTAGCAGATGATGCAATAGACAAAGTAATGGCAGAGAATGGGAAGGATATAGAAAATACTAAGGGAGATTTAAAAGCTAAAGAAACAGAGCTAGAAACAAAGACAAAAGAATTAGAAACCTTGCAAGGGCAATTGAAAACAGCTAATAAGCAAATAGAGGATTTTAAGGAAATGGATGTAGAAGGGATAAAAAAAGCATCAGATGATTATAAGGAAAAATATGATAAGGCTATAAAGGATGCAGAGAAAGAAATAGAAGGTTTAAAGTTTAACCATGCAATAGAGAATGCTTTAAATAAAGCAGGAACTAAGAATGCAAAAGCAGCCAGAGCCTTATTAGATATTGGGGCATTGAAAGATAGTAAGAACATAGACAAGGATATAGAGACAGCTATAGCAGGATTAAAAGAAACAGATGGATATTTATTTGGAGAAGCAGGGCCAGATGGAACTGGTGGAAGCAAAGGAGCAGGAGCAAAGAATAATCCTAAACCTGAAGGCAGTGGATCAGTAAATGATTTTATCAGCTCTATAAGAGAAGTACAGGCTAAAAGAGAATAGGAGGAATAAAAAATGCCAGATAATTTATTTTTAAAAGACAATTTAACTGGATTTGTGCCAGTTGAGCAGGCAAAAGAAATTATGAAAGATGTAGCAAGAGGTTCTTCTATACTAAGATTATCTAGAGTAGAACCTATGAAAAG
Source organism: Tissierellia bacterium (assembly GCA_036720245.1). Classification (GTDB taxonomy): domain Bacteria; phylum Bacillota; class Clostridia; order Tissierellales; family Tepidimicrobiaceae; genus JAAZMA01. The sequence continues at coordinate 14,230 of DAIMNI010000008.1, forward strand.
TGATACTAAGAAATTTCCAGTAATGACAGATGGCCCAGGAGCATTTTGGGTAGGAGAAACTGAAAGAATAAAAACTTCTGTAGCTACTTGGATATTTCCAGAAATGAATGCTAAGAAATTAGCAGTAATAGTACCAGTTACTAAGGAAAAGATAAATGATACCACTATAAATGTATTTGGGGAATTAAAGCCAGCAATAGCAGAGGCATTTTATACAGCTATAGATGCAGCATGTTTATTTGGAACTAACTCTCCATTTGCTAAGAATATATTAGGGGTAGCTACAAATGGTGGTAATATAGTGGCACTAGGAACCAATGGGGATGGAAAATTAGACTTAGATATATCAGATGTTATGGCTTTAATTGAAGATGCAGGGCAAGATGTAAATGGATTTGCAGCCCATTATGGAATGAAAAACTCTTTAAGAAAATTAAGAGATGGCAATGGAGCACCTTTATTTGCACAGGGAATTAATCAAAATGAATTCTACAATAATCCTATAGAATTTGTTAGAAATGGTGCATGGAATAAAGAAAAGGCTGAAGTAATTGCAGCTAATTGGAATTATTCCTTAGTCGGAATTAGAGAAGGAATAGAATATGAGATATTAAGGGAGGCTACATTGCAATCCGTAACTATGGAAGATGGGCAGCCATTGTCTTTAGCTGAAAATGATATGATAGCAATTAAAGCTACTATGAGATTAGGGTTTTTACCAATTAAAGATGAGGCATTTGCAATTCTAACACCAAAGGTAGAGGGATAATTCCCTTTGCCTATTGGGTGAAAGGGTGATTTAATTGTATGAAAAATATACAGATGGGAAAAGGCTAATTTATGCTACAAATAGGGCCTATGAAGTCTTGTATAAAAGGCAAGGCTTTAAAAAAACGGAAGATGAATTAATTGGCACCATAGAACAGCCTATAATCGAAGATAAAGGGGATAGCAATATAATTAGTATAGATGATATAACAAAGGCTGAAATAAGCGAAATACTAAGCCAGAAGGGTATTGAATATAATCCTAAAGATAAAAAGGAAGTTTTATATGCTTTAATGGTGGAAGGTGATTAAATGCCTGATTTAGAGAAATTAAAACAGATGATAGATGAGGAAAACTATCCTTATTTTGAAGATGAATATTTACAAATCAGAATAGACGAGATAGACACTGAATATGGAATAACATTAAAATCTATTGCTAAGGAATTATGTATTATGAAAGCAGGAATAGAAGAAATAAAGTTAGGAGATATAACAATACCTTCACCTAAGAATTATTTTTTAATGTTAGCCAGTGGATATAGGAAAAATCAAACAGGGGTGGTGGTGAGGGCAGATGAACAATAGATATTATAAAAAGTATGTAGAAAAAATGATAAATTCAAATCCTACCACTATCACCATTAAGCGAATAAAAATAATAGATGATGGATTTGGTGGAGAGAAAAAAGAAGCAATAGAAGTGGACCCACAAATAGTATCAATATATGATAAAAGGTCCCAAAGAGAAATGGTAGCAGATAAAGGGGCAGTAATAGGCTTTATGTCCAGTAATGCAGAAAAGTTATTAGCCTTTGGAAATGCAGATATAGAAGAAGGAGACAAGTTTAAGGCAGGCAACAGAGAATACAAGGTAATGTTACCTAAAAAGTATATGGATATTTGTATACAAGCAGAATTGGAAGTGATTAACCAATGACAGTAAAAAATACATTTAATCCTAAAATAGCAGAGCAAAAAATGAAAGCAGCATTAGGGCTATATGCGAATACAGCAGCTAAGAAATTAGAAACAGAGGGAAAAAGAAATGCACCTTGGATAGATAGAACAAGTAATGCACGAAATTCCATACAAGGCGACCATAAATGGGAAGGTAATCGATTAGCAATAATTCTAAGTGGCAATGTGAATTATTTTGTATATTTAGAATTAGCTATGGAAAAGAAGTATAGCATATTGTTACCTACTATTGAAAGAAATGCCACAGAAATATTAAGAGGCTTTCAAAAGATGGTGAAATAAATGTATAAAAAAATATATTCAAAATTAAAAGAGAATAAATTAAATCCTTATCCTATAGGAGGACATAGGGGAGAATGTAAAGAAGATTATTGTGTAATCAAGGAAGGCACACAGGTACCAACGATAAACACTAATAAATTAGGATATAAAAGGATAGATATAATTCTATTTATACCTATAGGTAGTTATATAGAAGTAGAGGATTATGCAAAAGAAATAAGAAAGGCTATGCAGGAGTTGAAATTCCTAAGAAAAACAGGAGCAGAGACTCCTATTGTTGTTGATGATGAGAAAAAGGCTTATACAATGAGTATTGAATATCAGGTAATGAAAAAATTGGAGGGATAGAGAATGGCAGATACTACACCTATTGAATTTGCTTTAGCGAATATTGCTAGAGTGGAGATTGTAACAGAGGAAGAAGAACCAAAGACATTTATTTTAAATGATGTGGCCAGTAATGCAGATGTAACAGCTTATTTATCCGAAGGCCAAGAAAAAATATTAAGGGTTAAGAATACAATAAAGGCACAAAATAAGACTGAAGATATTGTATTAGGGTATGACATAAAACTTGCAGCAGCTACATTTATTCCAGAAATACTGGCAATAGTAGATGGCGGTAAATGGGATAGTGCGGCAAAGAAGTATACAGCCCCAGTAGTAGGGGAACCAGTAGAGAGGATACCATTTAGAACAAATATTTACACAGAGGAAAAAGATGGAGATGGATCCACTGTATCTTACGTGAAATTTAGTTATAAGAATTGCACTGGAAAACCTGTTAATTATTCCTTGCAAGATGGAGATTTTTATGCGCCAGAATTTCCTATTAAGTCTAGGAGTAAATTAAGAGAATCTCCAGTAGAAGTGGAAATGTTAGATAGATTACCAGCATAGGCTATCTTTAATGGGTAGCCTTGTTTATTTGGGAGGGAAATAAATGAATGAAATAATTACAATGGAACAAATAAAAGAGATGGCAACGCCAATAATTGAAATACCTAATTTTGATAATACAGGAACTATTAAAATTAGGGTAAAAAAGCCTAATTTAGTTAATATGGCATCTAGTGGGAAGGTACCAAATTATTTGATGTCCATAGCAGCATCGGAAATGGGATTAGGGAAAAGAGAGCAAAAGCCTGTAAATGAATTAATTAATGATGTAGCAAAAACTATGGAATTATATTGTAGAGCTTGTTTAGTGGAGCCTGCCTATGATGAATTTAAAGAATATATGACAGACGAACAGATGGAGGCTATATTTGATTGGGCTATGGGGGATGTAAAGAAGGTGGAGCCCTTTCGTGATGACAAGGGAAATGGCAAATCTAATAATGATGGCAAAGGAGTACCAGAAAAGGCCAAGTGAGATAATGGGAATAAGTAACGATTATGCAGCCTATTGTTTTGATGAAGTGGCCTTGCTTTTACGATACCAAGCTACAGATGATAAAGGGAATGTAAAATGGAATAGGATAAAATGGAGAAATGAAAAAACTAAGACTAATAAAGACTTAATGAATTTTATAGAAAAATATAGCTAATTATGGTATTGTAATAACAGGGGGGGATATTATGACGAAAAAGACTACTAAAAGTTTAATTTTGATAGTATTAATGTCATTAGTATTAAGCAGTATATCTATTGCAGTTGAACCTACAAAAGTTTATGTAGAAAACAAGCAAATTGAAATGCCTGTTTCTCCTGTTATAGAAGATGGGAGGACTTTAGTGCCTGTAAGGGCAATATTCGAGTCTATGGGAGCTACTATAGATTGGGATGCAAAAAATAAAACAGTAACAGGAGAAACAGAGGACAAGGTTATTAAGCTTGTAATTGGAAATAAGGTAGCATTAGTAAATGATAAAGAAATAGAATTAGATGTACCAGCAAAAATAATTAATGGTAGTACAATGGTTCCTGCAAGATTTGTAGCTGAAAGCCTTGGAGCCGAAGTAGATTGGGACAACAATACTAAGAGTGTTCTTGTTAATTCAGATTATCCGTATGGGAAATATAAAGTTACTAGAGTAGTAGATGGAGATACAATTATAGTAGATTTTAATGGTAAAGAAGAAAGAGTGAGATTAATAGGGATAGATACCCCTGAAAGTGTCCATCCAGATGCTACGAAAAATATTGAAGAAGGAAAGATGGCATCTAACTTTACTAAAGAAAAACTAGAGGGTAAAGAAATAGCTTTAGAATTTGATGTACAAGAAAGAGATAATTATGGAAGGTTATTGGCTTATGTGTGGTTTAGCGGATCAATGTTTAATAAAACATTACTCCAAGAGGGATATGCACAAATAGCGACTTATCCTCCAAATGTAAAATATGTAGATGATTTTACTAAGATACAGAAAGAGGCTAGAGAAAGCAATAAAGGTTTTTGGAGTGGGAAGAATTTTAATGGGGAAAAGATACCTATTAGGAAAACCACAGGCAATTATGTAGGTAGTATAGAATCGGACAAGTATCACTATCCAAGTTGTAGATGGGCAGAGAAAATATTAAAAGAAAATGAAATATGGTTTGATACCATTAATGAGGCAAAAGAACAGGGGTACAAGCCTTGTGGGGTTTGTAATCCAAAATAATAAATTAAAGCATCCTAAAAGGGTGCTTTTTTAATGCCGAAAAGTAGGTGATTAAATGGCTATAGATGTAGGTGGAGTATATTCTAAGATAGTTTTAGATATGACTGAATGGAGCAGCAACCTTAAAAAAGCCGAAGGTGAAATGGATCAGTTTGCTAATAAAATGAAAAAGAATGGGGACAGAATGGAAGATGTAGGTAAAACATTATCCCTAAAAGTTACAGCACCTTTGGTGGCTATGGGTGGACTTGCAACAAAAGCAGGAATGGATTTTGAGTCGGGAATGAGCCAAGTACAAGCTATTAGTGGAGCAACAGGTAATGATTTAGCAAAGCTAGAGGCTAAGGCTAAAGAAATGGGAGCAACAACAAAATTTAGTGCTAGTGATGCGGCTGAAGGTCTTAAGTATATGGCAATGGCTGGATGGGATACTAGTGCTATGCTAGAAGGTTTAGACGGAGTATTCGCCCTGGCTGCTGCAAGTGGTGAAGATCTAGGTTTAACGTCAGATATAGTTACTGACGCTCTAACTGCATTTGGGATGCAAGCAAAAGATGCGGTACAATTTGCTGATTTATTAGCTAGTGCAAGTAGTAACTCTAATACTAATGTAGCCTTAATGGGAGAAACCTTTAAGTATGTTGCACCTTTGTTTGGAGCTTTAGGATATAGTGCAGAAGATGCAGCCCTGGCAATTGGGTTAATGGCTAATGCAGGAATTAAGGGAAGCCAAGCGGGAACTTCGCTGAGAGCTGCAGTAACCAACTTGATGAAACCAACAGATAGTATGGCAGCAGCTATGGACGAGTTAGGTATTTCAGTAACAGATGCAAATGGAGAAATGCTACCTTTTAAAGATGTAATGGACAATTTAAGAGGGAGTTTTGCCAATTTAACAGAAGAACAACAAGCACAATATGCAGCTACCATATTTGGTAAAGAAGCTATGTCAGGGATGCTAGCAATAATCAATGCGAGTGAAACAGATTATATAAAGCTAACTAAAGCAACAACAGATTATAATGGAGCTGCTAAGGAAATGTCTGATATTATGCAGGACAACCTCAAAGGCAGATGGGAAGAGTTTAAATCAGCCTTAGAAGAGGTAGCTCTGCAGATATATGATTTATTATTACCTGCTCTAGAAAGTTGGCTTGCTAAGGGACAGGCGTTCGTAGATTGGTTTTCTGAACTAGATGATGGCACTAAAAAAACTATACTCAATATAGCTGGACTTGCTGCAGCTATAGGTCCTCTATTGATAATAGGTGGGAAAGTGGCCACTGGTGCTAGTTATATAATAGGGTTAGTAGGTAAACTCTCAGGAGCTACAACTATAGCAACTGCAGCAACAACTGGATTAACTACGCCAGTATGGGCTTTAGGTGGTGCAGCAAAAGCAAGTACCCTATTATTAAATCCTTGGGTGGCAGGTTTGGCATTAGCCACAGCAGGTGGGATAAAACTAGCTAAACACCTAAGCCAAGACAGTATTCCAGCAGTAAACTTATTTAGCGAGGAAGTGTCAGAAAGCACGCAAGAGGCAGTTGGGAGTTTCTTGGAGTTAGAAGAACAAGCTACATTGTCCTTAAATCAATTAGCTTGGAGTGGGCAAGAAGTAACAGAAGAAATGGCAGGAAGCATTATAGGCAACTTTGAAGAAATGAAAGAGCAGGTAGTAGGAAAGCTAGAAGAACAAAAAGAAAGTGCCTTGCAATCTATTGGGGAAATGGTAGAAAATTCCATAGACATGACAGAGGAAGAAAAAGAGGAAATGATTAGAATTACAGGTGAAAGCTATGATGAACAAATACAAAAAACTGAAGAAGGCAATAAAAGAATTGCAGAAATATTAGAAACAGCTAAAAAAGAAAATAGGGCAATTACAGAAGGAGAAAAGAACGAGATAAATAAAATAAAAGAGGATATGAAAGAGGACGGAATAAGAATATTGTCAGAAAGCGAAAAAGAACAGTTGGCAATAATGGAAAGATTAAAACAAGAAAGCGGTAAAATATCTGCCAAACAAGCAGCGGAAGTAGTTAAAAACTCTAAGGAACAGAAAGAGAAAACTATAGCTGAGGCAGAAAAAGAATATGATGAAAGATTAAAATATGCAGCAGAATTAAGGTCAAAAGGAACTAAAGAGGCAGAAGAAATGGCAGACAAAATAGCCAAAGAGGCAAAAAGGCAAAAAGATGAGGCAGTAAAAAATGCAGAGGAAATGCATAATGAGGTAGTAAAGCATGCAAAGGAACAAGCAAATGAACATATAGATCAGATTGATTGGGAGACAGGAGAAGTAAAAACGAAGTGGCAAAGTTTAAGGGATTGGTTTGAGAATAACCCTATAATCAGAAAAATAACAACCGTAGTTGAGGAAAGCACAAGTAGAGACAGCAGATTTAATAGGACGTTAGGCAGAAATGCACATGGTACCAATAATTGGAGGGGTGGATTAACTTGGGTAGGAGAACAAGGGCCAGAACTTATTGATTTGCCACAAGGTACAAAAGTACACTCTAATCAAAAATCAATGGATATGGTAAAAGGTTCAAGCGGAGGCATAACTCAAAATTTAACTATAATTTCACCAGAGCCATTAAGCCCCAGCGAGGTGGCAAGAAAGAATTTACAAGTATCAAGGCAGTTAGCTATGGAATGGGGTGTATAGTGTGGAGAAGATAGTATTTGTAAATAGTAAGGGGCAATCAACCCAATTAGGGAATGATGGCCCTTTTATATTGACTAAAATTGAAGGAACAGGAGCAGTAAATGCTGATATACAATTTCAAAAATCCCCATTTGAAGATGGTGCTAGCTATTTGGGAAACACATTAGAGCCAAGGCCATTGTCAATTGAAGTAATGCTAATAGCAGAAAACATTGAAGAAATGATGATTTATAGAAGAAGGTTACTGAACGTATTTAATCCTAAATTGGGTGAAGGCAGATTGATATATGAAATTGGTGGAATAAAAAGAGAAATAAAGGCTATATCGGAGTTAGCTCCAGCATTTCCTGATGCAGAAGATTTTAAAGATACTATGCAGCCTGGGCTGATTCAGTTGTATTGCCCTAATCCATTTTTTAAGGATACAGCAGAATCAAAAGAAGAGATAGCTATATGGCGGCCTGCGTTTGAATTTCCACTAGAAATATTTGAAGAAGGTATAGAAATGGGATATAGAGAGCCTTCTCTCATTGTTAATATACTAAATAAGGGTGATGTGCCGTGTGGTATGAAGATAGAGTTTAAAGCACTTGCAACAGTTGCAAATCCTTCACTTTTTAATATAAACACTAGAGAATATTTTAAAATCAATAAGACAATGGAAGCGGGAGAAATAATTACAGTTACTACCCACTTTCAGAATAAGCGAGTTGAACTCGATAAAAATGGGGTAACTACCAATGCTTTTAACTGGATAGAACTTAACTCTACTTTTCTTCAGTTAGATCCAGGAGATAATTTATTGAGGTACAATTCAGATGAGGGGATAGATAATTTAGAAGTGCAAATTTATTATACACCACAGTATTTGGGGGTTTAGAAATGGAACTATATATATTTGATAGGTACTTGAACTTTCTGGGGATATTTGAGAGTTTCTTTAGTCTTAGATGGGTCAGAAGGTATCACAAATATGGAGAATTTGAACTACATTGCGGGCTTACTCAGGATTCTTTGAAACTGCTACAGAAGGGCAATATTATTTGGAAAAAAGACGACCTTGAAGCAGGCTACATCGAATATAGAAACATGAAAAAAGATACAGAAGGCAAAGAAATATTGATTGTTAGGGGCAAGTTCCTTACAGGATATTTGAACAGAAGAATAATATGGGGAATAGAAAACCTTAATACAACAGCAGAATTGGCTATGAGAGAGCTTATAAATAAGAACTGTATTAATCCTATAGATATTGATAGGATAATTGATTTACTGGCTCTAGGAGAACTAAAAAAATACCCTCAAGCAGTTAACTGCCAGGTAAGCTATAAAAATTTACTTGAAGAGTTAGAAAATATATCTAATATAAGCCAATTAGGTTATAGAACATTAGTTGATTTACAAAATAAGAAGATAATATTTGATATATATGAAGGATTAGACAGGACTGCTGGGCAAAATGTAAATCCTCCTACAATCTTCTCTAAAGAATTTGAAAATATCTTAGAACAAGAATATACGGATAGTCTACACAATTATAGAAGTTTAGCATTAATAGCAGAGGAAGGCGAAGGTATAGCGAGGGAGTTTGTAACAGTAGGGGAAGGACAAGGTCTTGATAGGTATGAAATGTTTGTAGATGCGAGAAATTTACAAAGTGAAAAAGAAGATGGAACTGTTATTCCTTCTAAAGAATACAAAAAAATGCTAGAAGAGAGAGGCGAGACTAAACTAGCAGAGTGTAAAGAAATAGAAACATTTGAAAGTAAAATTAATATAAATAGTAACTTAATGTATAAAAAGGATTTTGATTTAGGGGATATTGTTACTTGCACCTCAAAAAGATGGGGTGTAACTATTGATGCTAGGATAACAGAAGTGGAAGAAGTATACGAGCAAGATGGGCTTAATATAAATATAATATTTGGGAACAGCATTCCTACATTGATTGATAAAATTAAGCAGGTGGTGAGATGATGGCAATAAGAAGTGGTTTTTTTAACTCTGTAAATGGAGATAGGAAGTATGATGCTGGTGGATTTGCAGAATATTTTGCTACTTTTATAGGTAATGGTGTATTTCCTAATCCTTCAACAAATTTACAGGTGGTGGCAAATAATGATATGACTGTAGCTGTAAGAGCAGGTCAAGCTTGGATTAATGGCTATATATATATTAATGATGATAGCTATATACTAGATATAGAGCCAGCAGGTGGAGTACTTAACAGAATAGATAGGATAGTATTCAGATATGACAATATGGATAGAGAAATAAGGCTCAAAGTTAAAAAAGGTGCATTTGCTAGTAATCCTGTAGCCCCAGCATTGCAACGTGATGCAGATGCCTACGAACTAGGTATTGCTGATATAGCAGTTAATAAAGGCATAGTAAGCATTACACAGGCTAATATAACTGATTTAAGACTTAATAATGAGATATGTGGCATAGTCCATGGGACAGTAGAACAAGTGGACACAACAGCTATTTTTAATCAATTTGAATCCTGGTATTCACAAACTAAACAAAACTATGATGATGATATAGCTACATGGATAGAAGAAAAGAAAACAGATTTTTCTACATGGACAGAAGACAAGAAAAAGGCTTTTGATGAGTGGTACAACGCGAACACTACAGCTTTTATGCAACAGTTTAACACTTGGTGTAACACTTTTACACAGCAAGTTAGCGATTGGTATGGAAACAATACTAATAATTTCAATGTGTGGTTTAACAATCTAAAAACTATTTTAGATGGAGATATAGCAGGAAACTTATATTTAGAGATAGAAAAAGTAAGAGGAGATATAGACAAAAGGAACTTGCCAAATAATGCAGATAAATATAACAAAATTTCTGTGTGGGCGGATATACTAATTCCTGATGGCACAAGAGGAAAAGCCCTATTAGAGTTTTTATTAACCTATAGGGAAAGCAGCTTGCAGATAGCTGAATCTGAACCAGCAATGCTAGTGATAATGCAAGAAGAAAGATTTGATAAAAACAGGCAAGTACCATTCGATTATGACCAAATTATATTTAAACTAGGGCAAACTACAGAAGCTGGACAATATCTACAATGGGTCGAGGAATTGTTGGCAGACCACAGTAGAGGAATAGATAAATTAGGGTTGGGATTAATGTTAAAACAGGGGAGTGATGAAATAGCAGAGAATAAATACGCTATGAGGGTTATTATGAAAGGTGAAAGTTTAGAAGGATTGACAAGCTATAGGAGAAAACTTGCTAATAAAGAGAATCTAGATCAGGAAGTATCTAGGCTAGATAGTGATGTAACTATAGTAGACAACAGGCTGACATCAGAAGTAGATAGATTAACTATAAAAATAAACAAGAAAGCGAATAAATAGGGGGGTATGCTACCTTGAAATATAAAAATTTAAAAGATGTATTTTTTGATAGTAAATTTAATGTGGGCAAAGGATTGGCAACTTATGATAAAAGTTTGGATAGCGCCTTATTTATTGGATTGCCAGACTTACAATCTATAGTGGACAGTGAAGTAGCGATGGAAGCTATAGTAGGCAGCCAGATAGCGATGGAAGCTATAGTAGGCAGCCAGATAGCGATGGAAGCTATAGTAGGCAGCCAGATAGCGATGGAAGCTATAGTAGACAGCCAGATATGGATGGAAGCTATAGTAGGCAGCCAGATATGGATGGAAGCTATAGTAGGCAGCCAGATAGCGATGGAAGCTATAGTAGGCAGCCAG
>DAIMNI010000008.1:25376-49811 GCA_036720245.1 Tissierellia bacterium
CAGATAGCGATGGAAGCTATAGTAGGCAGCCAGATAGCGATGGAAGCTATAGTAGGCAGCCAGATAGCGATGGAAGCTATAGTAGGCAGCCAGATAGCGATGGAAGCTATAGTAGACAGCCAGATATGGATGGAAGCTATAGTAGGCAGCCAGATATGGATGGAAGCTATAGTAGGCAGCCAGATAGCGATGGAAGCAATGTTTAATTCTCTAACAGCTAAGACAGCAATGTTCGGTAAAGACATAGTTACCACAGCTATAGCTAATAATCAATCGGCTATAGATTGGCTAATCGCAAATAAAGGCGTACAAGGTTCAATTATTAATACCGGAATTATTGCAATAGGCAAATGTTTATTATTACAAAAATGGCAACAATACGACCATCCATCCTATACCTTTGCATATGGAACGAGGGTTGGTACGGTAGGCAACACTTCTAATGTAATGTTGCACAAAGACAAGATAAATAATGTTATGATGTGTGAACCCTTAACTGTGACTAGGTTAGGCAACGAAGCATATGGTGCCAATTATGCCATTTATGTTCCAATGCAATAAATTGGGGGGTAGAAATATGATAGTTAGATTATTATTTAAAGGAAATAAATGTAATGGCTATTTGCTTTATTTTAAAGAGGTTTACCCCTATGATGAGGAAGAAGGGGTTACTATGGTAGAAACTAATACAGAAGAAATGGGAAATATGTTAGGGCAAGAATGGAGAGAGAAATTTCCTAGCTTAATTTTACTAGATGGCGAAATTGCAATTGACGAAGATTGGGAGCCTGAAACGGTGGATGAATAATAAAAAGGGCAATAGACTAGAGATAGCCTTTTTTATTGTCCTTCTTTTTTATTAAAAGAATAGGGAATCTGTGCTACTAAAAAAATTCATCTGCCTATGCTACTAAATGATGGGAGGTGAAAATATGGAACAAGTAGATACTATAGTATTAGTAGATATTCAAAGAGAATTAGAAAAGCCAGAGCCAGATTTAATGAATGTCTATGATAAATGGACAAAAGATAATTTTAACAACTTTGCATTAGCTGTTGTAAGACTTAAAAAGGATAGATATATATTCATTCCAGGTAAAGACATTGTGTTTGGTGGAGATAAATATATACCAGAAGATATAATAATAGATAATATTAAAATCACTAGAAAAGGTAAAAATCTACTAGAAAAGCAAGGATTATTATAGTCCTTGTTTTTCTAATGCAAATTTTGGAGGTGTAAGGATGGATAATAATATTGTAGTTTGGATAAAAAGAATTCTACTAGTAATAGGAGGTGCAATAACTACAATCTTAGGAGGCTGGGACATGCTATTAAAAACATTAGTATTTTTAGTTATAACAGATTATATATTGGGTGTTCTAGCAGCAGGGATAAATGAAGAGATAAATTCAAATGTAGGGTTTAAAGGCATATTTAAAAAAGTTATACTATTTGTCCCAGTTGGTGTGGCTTATGCTTTAGACCAAGTTTTAGGAAGTGAAGTTTTAAGGAATATGGCCATATGGTTTTATATAGGGAATGAAGGAATATCTATAACTGAAAATCTAGGTAAGGCGGGAGTTCCAATTCCTAAGTTCATGAGAGAAATATTAGTGCAATTAAAGGATAAGAGCAATAAAGGGGATGTTATAAAATGAGTGATAAAACAAAAGTTTCAGTATTAGATCCAGGACATGGTGGCATAGATAGTGGTGCCACTGGAAATGGATATAAAGAAAAAGATTTGGTATTAGCATTGGCTTTGGAAATAGCTAAAGTATTAAAAAGGCATGGAATTAAAAATCACTTAACTAGAGACAAGGATAGGTATGTATCCCTAAAAGATAGGACAGATTTCTCCAATAAAATAAAGCCCGATGCTTTTACATCTCTACACTTAAATAGTGCTACTAATATAAATGCTAAGGGTCTAGAAACTTTTAGCTACCCCTCTAGTGTTAATGGAGAAAAACTAGCCAAGAAGATCCAGAATGAATTAATAACGGCTAAATTGTATACAGCAAATAGGGGAACTAAGAAAGCAAATTTTCATGTTCTAAGGGAAACCAAGGCCACTGCTGCATTATCTGAGTTAGTATTTATAAGTAATGCAGAAGATATAAAGTTTCTTATAAATAATTTCGATAGATTCGTACAAACAATATCTAAAGCTATAATAGAGTATGTAGGAGTTAAATACATTCCACCTAAGGAAAAGGCAAAAGCTCCTACAAAACCTAAATATGAATTAGTTAAAGATAAAGTTAATATAATATTACTAACTGAGCGTATAGCAGTAGATGGATTTTTAAAGAATAATACCAACTATGTAAAAATTAATGACGCATACTATTCTGTCAGGAATATGCTTGAGGCCATGGGCTTGAAGGTTGGATGGGATAATGAATTTATTACAGCAGATATAAACAAAGAATTTAAACCTGGTAAGGAAAGCATAGATGTATTATTACTAGGGAATAAGATTAATGTAAATGGATTTAAATACGAGGGTAAGAATTGTTTAAAAATTGATGGTGCATATATTCCTATTAGAGATATATTTGAAGGCTTAGGGTTCAAAGTAGAGTGGAATAGGAATAATGATATGGTATTGGTGAATAGATAAAATTACTGACCAGGCGTGATGCCTGGCCTTTTCGTTTTAAAACATATTAGCGAGAGGTTTCAATAACATAAAATACATCATAAGATAAATTATTAATCCAAATATTAAATTTATGATAAGTTTTTTTCTTTGCTCTTTTTTCTTCTTTTCATTTTCAATTCTGGCTCTTTTATCATCCTCATCTAATTTTGCACGATATCTAATGACTTCTTTTTTATATATAGGATTTCCCTTTATGCCATTTTCATTAAGATTCATATTATCACCTCAATACAATTCTATTATTAAGATATATAAAATATTCTGAAATATATTAGGGTGATACAAGCAAAGCCGCCTTCATATTTGGCACAGGACAAGCTTTAATGTATGTGCTGATATAATTGTATACTACATATATAAAGCCTCTATAATCGACTGTAAATAGCTATTATGGCAAATAAGCAAATAAAATCATAGATTGTAATCAATTTTATATAGTTTTCTCTTGTTGGAAAGGATTCTTCTTTCTCCCATCTAGAAATAGTTTTCCTATGGACTTCTAATATTTTACCTAATTTCTTTTGACTTAAACCTAGGCCCATTCTTAAATTCCTAATTTTGCTACCATAATCACCATTAATAAATTTCAAATAATCATCATATATAATAGAAGGCTTTATTTTAAGAGCCTTAGCAATCCTATCTATAACATCTAAAGAATGATCCACTAAATCATTCTCATACCTAATAATAGTAGTTCTATCTAAATTGGATTTAACTGCTAATTCCTCTTGAGTAAGATCATTAATTAGTCTATAATATTTAATACGAGAGCTAATAGTAGATAAATCAGAAATGCCTTTTAACATATTTTGATTATGATAAAATGTTTCCGTACTGATACTATTGCTAATGAAATACTTATGACTATTCGTTCTGATAAAAAAGCCAAAGTAGAAGTATCACTGCAGGAACCTATTGGCATCGACAGGGAGGGAAATGAAATATCTTTATTGGATGTATTGGGAACAGATGTGGATGATATTTCAGATGAAGTTCATTTAAAAATTCAGATCAATAAATTAGAAAAGGCTATTAATAAAGTTTTAAGGGATAGGGAAAAAATAATCATACAATTAAGATATGGGCTAGTAGATGGTGGGTGTAAAACCCAAAGAGAAATTGCAAAATCTCTAGGAATTTCTAGGTCTTATGTATCTCGTATAGAAAAAAAAGCTATTGATAAACTTTATAAAGAACTAAGGGATTAATTTTAAACTAATTTAAAAATAAATCCGGGAGATCTCCCGGATTTATTTAACAGGTGTAATCCTTCTTAATATTTCTTTTATTTCAACTGCAAATCCAGATAAGGGCTTTCCATTTTCTATATCAAAAACCATATCTCGAATTCTAGTAGATAAATTTGGGTCAGCGGTTACAGCTACATTCTTTATCCTACTATCAGTATTTTTAACAGTTGTTTCTATTCTTCGTTTTAAGTCTGTGACCTTTGATATTATTTTTAATTTCTACTCCAACTAAAGCAGTATCCCCAGTTATTAAAGCAGAAGCCTTATCTACTTCATTTAAATCTGTTACCTTTTTTGCAATAAAATTAGCTCTAGCCATTAAATCAGTGTTTGTCGTATTTCCTCCTATCTCTGTTCTAAGATTAGGGTTTGTAAGGGTATCTCTTCTAACTGTATTAGGTGTTGTGTTGGGGTTTACAATTGTATTTCTACCTGTCATATTAGTTCCAGTATTGGGATTTACAATTGTATCCCTGCCAGTTACATTTGGGCTCACATTTGGACGTACATTAGGATTGGTTAAATTATCTCTTCTAGCCACATTATTAGGTCTTTCTGTTCCTAATCTAGTCTGAGTTCTATTCATTTGTTTTGGGGTACATCCCATTATGGATGCAACCAACACAAATGTCAAGATAAAAAATAATATTTTATTTTTTTTCAAGAAATTCACCTCCTATATATATTCTGAGTTTTTATGCTTTTTTTATTTACTCTAAATTTTAAATTAAATGTATAAAGAAGGAAGCCTATATCATATCAAATCTTATCATAATTGATATATATAAAAATATAAACTTCAACAAGTAAATATGATATAATATTAAAAAACAAGGAGTGAAATTATGGAAATAGATTGGAAAACAAAACTTTTTTGCTTAATAGGGCATCCAATTTCAAAATCTTTATCACCAAATATTCACAATGAATTTTACAAAATTAATGATTTAAATAGTGTTTATTTAGCATTTGATGTTCAGGAAAAAGGAATTGAAAACATTATTCATAGTTTTAAAATCATGAATATACAAGGATTTAATATTACTATTCCACATAAAGTTGCAATTATAAACTACTTAGATGATATATCAGAAGAGGCAAGACTAATTGGAGCTGTAAATACTGTAAAAAATGAAAATGGAAAATTAATTGGATATAATACCGATGGCTTAGGTTTTATAAAATCTTTAAAGGATAGAAATATTAATATTAAAGATAAAAATATATTGATATTAGGTTCAGGTGGTGCTGCCAATGCAATTTCTACATCTTTGGCTATAGCTGGTGCTAGCAAACTTTATATAAATAATAGAAATAAAAATAACAGTAAAAAACTAGCTGAAAAAATAAAAAAACAATTTCCAATGATTGATATTGAATATGGTGATCTATCCTTAAATAATGTACTAAAAAGGGAAATTCATATGGTAGTTAATTGTACTTCTGTGGGCATGTACCCAAATATTGAAGATACACCTATATTATTAGATGATTTTTCTAATAATTTAATTGTATATGATATTATTTATAAACCAAATACGACAAAGTTTTTAAAATTAGCTGAAGAAAAGGGATGTATTACAATAAATGGCCTTTCTATGTTGATAAATCAAGCCTTATATAGTCAAGATATATGGTTAGATGGAAAAATAAAAAATATTTTTGATAATTATGAAAAAATAAGAAGGATTTTAAAAGTTTATGTAGAATAATATTATTGTATAGGGAAATCTTTAAAAAATTATTATATTATAGGTGAGATAAATGGATATGTCTTATATAAATTTAGAAGAATATTTAATTAAGCCAGAAATCGTATTGGAAATCCCTGAAAATATTGCCAGAAGATATGAATTAATAGCCATAGATAGAAAAGGAGACACTTTAATTGTGGCTATGTCCGATCCTTTAAATATTTTTGCCATAGATGATATTAAATTGCTTACAAAATCTAAAATTCATACTGTCATTGCCTCTAAGGAAACAATTTCCTATAACATTGATAAATTTTATAAAAAAGAATACAATAAGGAAATATTAAGGGAATTTATAGAGGACTATAATTTTGAAAAGGTAGATAAGATTGGAAAAGATGAATTACTAGAAGTAAATATGGCACCTATTGTAAAATTAATTAATTCACTAATTGAACAAGCTATTGATATAGGTTCTAGTGATATACATATAGAACCTAATGATGAAGATATTAGAATAAGATTTAGAATAGATGGAGTTTTACATGAGATAACAAGGCTATCTATTAATTCCCTTTCTGGCATAATAACACGAATTAAAATTATGGGCAACATGAATATTGCAGAAAAGAGGATTCCTCAAGATGGTAGTTGCGAAATGAAAATTAATGATAAAGAAATAGATATACGTATATCTATTGTTCCAACAATTTATGGGGAAAAGGTAGTTTTAAGATTGTTAAATAGGACTAACCCAGTGTTTTCTAGAAGTGAATTAGGTTTTAATAAATATAATTTAGAAAAAATTGATAGAATATTAGGACAACCATATGGCATGCTTCTAGTAACAGGACCTGCTGGAAGTGGGAAAACTACTACTTTATATTCAATATTGAATGAACAAAATAAAGATGAAAGAAATATTATTACAATAGAAGATCCAGTAGAATACAAATTAAGGGGAATCAATCAAATAGAGATTAATCTAAAAGCAGGTCTTACATTTGCTACAGGCCTAAGATCTATTCTAAGGCAGGATCCAGATATAATAATGATAGGAGAAATTAGGGATTCAGAAACCGCCCAAATTGCTACAAGAGCAGCTATAACTGGGCATTTAGTATTTTCTACTTTACATACCAGCGATAGCATATCTTCTATTGTTAGATTAGTAGATATGGGAGTAAAACCTTATTTAGTATCTGCAGCAATCACAGGTGTAATATCCCAAAGATTAGTAAGGAAATTATGTCCAATTTGTAAGATTCCCTATGAAATTAGCTATTCAGAAAAATCTTTATTGGGATTAAATACTAATGATAAAATTATATTTTACAAGCCTAAAGGATGTGATAAATGTCATAAGGGATATAAAGGGCGTAGAGTAGTACAGGAAGTATTGGTTGTAAATGAGGATATAAGGCATTTAATAGATAAAGGGGCTAGTATAGATGAATTAAGGGCTTTTGCACAAAAACAGGGTATGGTAAATTTGCTAGGAGATGCAGTAGGCTTAGCCATGAAAGGCATAACCAGTTTTGAGGAAGTCTTAGGTGTAGGCTATACACTGGGATAGGAGGACAAAATGAAATTATTAGATTTAATTAAATATGGAGAAAGCAAAAAGGCATCAGATATTCACCTTGTAATAGGAATACCAGCTGTATTTAGAATTGATGGCAAATTAGAATATTTTAACGGAAATACATTACATTCAAGGGATATGGAGAATTTTATTGGGGAAATTTTAAATGAGGAAGAAATAAAAATATTAAAGGAAATTAATGAAATTGATACCTCTATTTCTATAACGGAAAATAGTAGGATTCGTGCCAATATATATAGACAAAAAGGTAATTTTGCCATGGCATTAAGGCTTATATCTTTACAAATACCTACTATGGATGAATTAGGACTGCCTATAGTAGCAGAGGAATTAACTATGCTAACAAAAGGGCTGATATTAATAACTGGCCCAACGGGTAGTGGAAAATCTAGTACCTTAGCAGCTATGACAAATTCTATAAATGAAAAAAGGAATTGCCATATTTTAACTATAGAGGATCCTATAGAATATTTACATAAACATAATAAAAGCATAGTAAGTCAAAGGGAAATTGGTATCGATTCTAAAAGTTTTTCTTATGCGTTAAGGTCAGCACTAAGACAAGACCCAGATGTGCTCTTGGTAGGAGAGATGAGGGATCTAGAAACCATAAGCACTGTACTTACTGCAGCAGAAACTGGACATTTAGTACTTTCTACACTACATACCACTGGTGCCGCAAAGACAATAGATAGAATAATAGATGTTTTTCCCCCTTATCAGCAACAACAAATTAGAACCCAATTGTCATTAGTGCTTAAGGCTGTTATTTCTCAGGAACTGCTTCCAAAAGCCAATGGAAAAGGGAGAATAGCTGCTTTTGAAACTATGATTGTAACTCCCGCTATCAGGAATTTAATAAAGGAAGAAAAAATCCACCAAATAGATGGGATTATCCAAACTAGTAAAAAACAAGGAATGCAAACTATGGACAATTCTTTATTAGAACTATATGGAAAAGGTATGATTTCCAGAGAAACGGCACTATTACAAGCAGTAAATAAAGATTATATAAATAGATATATTCTCTAGGGCGGTGGTTTTATGCAGAATTACAAATACAAGGCTGTATCTGGAAAGGGACAAATTGTTGAAGGACATTATATGGCACAATCAGAACAAGAGATTATCACTATTTTAAAAGATAATAATTACTTTCCAATATCTGTAGAGGAAATAATTGAAACTCAAATTAGCAAGAATTTATTTATTAGAAAACCTACTCAAAAAGATATGGCAATCTTTTGTGAGCAATTTTATATTATGCTAAATTCGGGAATTGGAATAGTACAAATTTTAGAGATATTAGAGAGACAGACAAAAAATAAGGTTTTAAAAAAAACTATAGGGTTTCTCTATGAAGATGTTCAAAAAGGTATGGCTTTATCAGAAGGGATGAAAAAACATAAGGAAGTATTTCCAAATCTATTGGTAAACATGGCAGAGGCTGGAGAGACCAGCGGCAATTTAGATGTAATTATGAAAAGAATGGCAACTCATTTTGAGAGGGAACACGATATTGAAAATAGTATAAAAAACGCATTAATGTATCCAAAGATTTTATGTGTAGTTTCCATATTTGTAATAACTTTTTTATTAATGGTAGTGATGCCTACTTTTATAGGAATGTTTGATAATAGTGGTGTTCCATTACCAGGGCCTACTAGATTATTATTATCCATAGGTAATTCTTTAAAGGATCATGGAATTTTGATTATTGCAATAATCATCATATTAATTTTAAGTGTAAAGGTTTTCAAAAAATCTGAGAGGGGTGAAAACTTTTTCGATAGTTTAAAAATAAGAATACCAGGAATAAAGGCTATAAATATTAAAATAATCACATCTAGATTTACAAGAACATTATCTACACTAATATCTAGTGGAATACCATTGCTAGAGGCCTTAGAAATAGTTTCAAGAATCGTCGATAATAAAATAATACATAATAAAATTCAATTGGCAAAACAGGATATACAAAAAGGTATGTCCCTATCAGAGGCAGTAGAAACTCTAGGCATATTCCCAACCATGGTAGTCCCCATGATAAGGGTAGGTGAAGAATCTGGAGCCTTGGATGAACTTTTATATAAGACAGCTGACTTTTATGACATAGAAATAGAAACATCCATGGAAAAAATAAATTTTTTATTAGAACCAATACTTATTATATTTATGGGAATAATAATAGGCTTTATTATAATAGCCATGACTTTACCAATGTTTGATTTGATAAATACCATAGAAATGTAATAAAAATAGGAGGGAAATATATGAATAAATGTAAAATAAGAAACCTTATAAAGGACAATAGTGGATTTACCCTTATAGAATTAGTAGTAGTTATTGCCATATTAGGCATATTAATATCCATAGCTGTGCCAAAATTAAATAAATCTAAGGATGCTGCTGAAAAGGTAGCATTAGATGCTACTATACAAACTCTAAATAGTGCCTATGGTATGTATATACTAGATCACTCAGATTATACTGTACCAGTAGATACGGATAGTGCATTAGAATTCGTAAAGGAATATATAAATGATTTTGATAAGGTTAAGGAAAGGTATGAAAGTAAGGTTAAATGGAATGACAAAGAAGAAGTATTCGAAAAGGCATCTGAAACACCACCTGAAACAACAGATAAATCATAAATACATGGCAATTAGCCTTAGGATAAAATCTACTAAAATTACGTCATAGGGGGATTAAAATGCCTATTCTAATATTTGTATTTGGAACGATTATAGCTTCATTTTTAAATGTGTGCATATATAGAATACCTAGAAAAGAATCTATTATCTATCCATCATCCCATTGTCCTCATTGTGGTATTCCCCTAAAATGGTATAATTTAATTCCTATATTAAGCTTTATAGTTCAAGGGGGGAAATGTAGCTATTGTAAAGGAAAAATTAGTCTACAATACCCAGTAGTTGAAATCTTAAATGGAATAATGTTTGTAATGCTTTACAATAAATTTGGTTTAAATTTAGATTTTCTATTTTATTCTATTTTATTTAGCTTATTAATCGTAATATTTTTTATAGATATGTACTATCAAATTATTCCTAACGGATTGAACATCCTGATTTTAGTTTTTGCGGTTCTTAATAAGATATTACAAAATCTATTCTACAATAAACCTTTAAATCTTATAGACAGTCTATTAGGCCTAATTATATCTAGTGGGATATTTTTATTAATTATCATTGTATCTAAAGGTGCCATGGGTGGAGGAGATATGAAGTTAATTGGAGTATTGGGTTTTATATTGGGTTTTAAAAAGATAATTTTAACTATTTTCTTGTCTTTTATATTTGGCGGGCTTATATCCATATTATTACTAATATTTAAAATTAAAAGTAGAAAGGACCCCATAGCTTTCGGACCATTTATTTGTTTGGCCTTTGTATTTATGGTGTTTTGGGGAGATGATTTATTATTTTGGTATAGTATGAAATTGTTAGGAGGCATTTTATGAAAAAATTTAATAGATTATATGGAAGAAAAGTTCTTTCTATGGATATAGGCTCCTTTGAAACAAAAATAGTAGAGGGAAGATATACTAAAAGAGGAATTGTGGTATATGATTATTTTACTGTTCCTACTCCTGAAAATTCCTATATGGACGGGGAAATATTAGATAGAGAATTAATCTATTATACATTAAGGCAGGAACTAAAAAATAGAAATATCAAGACTAAAAATGTTTATTTTACTATAAATAGCTCCTCTATAATAACAAGAGAAATAATAATTCCAAAGGTAGATAGGAAAGAAATAGAAGGCCTATTAAAGTTTCAGATTAAAGAATATATCCCCACAGATTCTGAAAATTATATTGTACAATTTAAGATTATAGATACTATATATGAGGAAGATATAGAAAAATTAAATATACTTCTTATAGCTATTCCCAAAAATATAATTGAAGAACATTTCCAATTAATAAAAGACTTGGATTTACATCCCAAAGTTTTAGATTATCAGCCTAATTCTGTAGCTAAAATTATTAATTATAATTTTTTTATAAATGAAATTTATCCTATAGAAAATGTTACTTTTGCTGCCATAGATTTAGGATATAGTAGTACAAAAATTACAATTATAAAAAATGATGGCATAATGGTAAGTAGAATAGTTGCTATGGGAACTAAGGATGTAAAGGAAAATATCTTAGTTAAGCAATCTATCCAAAAATTAAATGATAAAATTGATATGGTTTTTAGATACTATTTATCTAGAGAAATAGATAATACAATTGATATGATTTTATTATATGGTGGAGGTTCAGCCATTAATGGAATTTCTAGTACTTTTTCAGATCATTTTAATATTCCATCAATATTAATAAAATCTTTAAATAATATAAAATTTGATGGAGAATTTAATAAATACATAAATTCACTAGGGGCGATTATTAGAACTACAGAGGTGTAATCATGAAAGACTTAAATTTTTTTGAAAACCATATAGGAAAGTCTGAAACTATAATAAATAAACGACTAATATTATATTTTTTTGCCACCACATTAGCTATAATTCTTTTATTTTATACTTTATTCTATCAGATAAAAATTAAAAGGATTTCAAAGGATGTAAATAAATTAAAAATAATTGTAGAAGACGAAAGGGTCCATGAGAAAATAAAAGAAATCAAAGAAAATCAAATAGAAATGGATAATCTCAATAAGTCCTTGGAAAAACTTATATTATTAGATGATTATATTGAAGAGGAAAGTACTATTGATGGGCATCTATTAAATGCTATAAATTTAAAAATGCCAGAGGAAATTTTTTTCACTTCCATTAGCATGAATACCGATAATATTGAAATAGTAGGTAATTCAAAGGGGAAGTGGGCAATAGCACAATTGGGAAAAGGTTTAGAAACTATAGAAGATTTTCATGAAGTTCTTATTTCTAATATATCCCTTGAAGGCGATTATTATAATTTTATTTTGAATATAAGACTTAAGGATGTGGATACAGATGGAGAAGATTCAATTAATGGGGAAAATGAGGTTGAGGAAACTGACGAAAAATGAGGAAATCCTCTTAATTATATTGATAATAATTATTGTAATTTTAATATCCTATAGGTTTATTATAAAACCACAAAAAACAAAGTTTAACGATTTAATGTATAAAAAACTTGAGTATGAAAAACAAATCGCTGAAATTAATGATGTTTTGAGAAATAATGAAAACATGGATAAAGAATTAGCAGATTTAAATAAAGAAAAGAATTTAATACTGGGCAAGTATTTCCCGAAACTTAATCAATTTCAAATTTTATATTTGTTAAATGATTTACTGGATAGTGGGGATATTCACATATTAGATATGCAATTTAGTCCTATCAATGAAGAAAACATTGGAGATTTATCAGTTAAAACCATGGATATTAATATTCCCTATAATGGGGATTATAAGGGATTAATAGAGCTAATAGAAGGTATAGAATCGAGCCCTAAGAAAATCCTAATTTCCAATTTAATTATAGATAGGAATATAGATAATAATATTATTGGAAATATTGGCTTAAAAATATATGGCTTAGAAGGTATCGAAGAAACTGATGAAGAGCTAGTTTACATAGATACAAATATTCCTGAGGGAGAAAGGGACAATCCTTTTATAGCCTATGAAGATTTCAAAGATAAAAGGGAAATTATAGAAGAGCCTTTAGAAGAAATTATGGATAGGATTGAAGATAGTTCTAGGGTTAATATTGTAGAAGAAACCCAGGTAAATTATTATAGTGAGATATTAGAAGATTTTGAAAAGGAAGGTTTATATTTTATCCCATCTCATAAAAATATTAATGGAAGATTGAGTAAATCAACTAACTCAAAGTATAAACAGCACTCTCTTAGATTAGAATATGAAATTTTAGCCATTGAGGATGAAAATAGGGCATATATAGATTTAACTGATAAAGATATCATTATTAAATATCCTCCTAGCAATATAGGGCTTTGGGTTCATTCTTATTCCTATTCT
This sequence comes from Tissierellia bacterium, assembly GCA_036720245.1. Lineage (GTDB taxonomy): Bacteria > Bacillota > Clostridia > Tissierellales > Tepidimicrobiaceae > JAAZMA01. The sequence goes on from DAIMNI010000008.1 coordinate 38,611, forward strand.
CCTATTATTTTAGGTCTAGGATTTAAAGGACAAGCTGGGGAAAAAATAAATATAGAATTATCTAGGGGGATTAATTGGGTAGGTTGGAAACACTTAGAGCTTACCCCTCCAGAGGATTTAACAGTATATCCATTGCAATTAGATAAGATATATTTAGAAATAGCATATAATAGGGATGATTATGGTGTATTATTATTTGATAAATTAGAGGCTAATTATCCTGAGGATAATAATAAATCCAAGGAAAAGTTTATTTTTTATAAAGTAGAAAGTGGAGATACTTTAGAAAAAATTAGTCTTAAAAATTATGGCATTACTACTAAGAAACAATTAATAATGAAATATAATGATATAGAATCAGAGAAAGATTTGAAAGAAGGCAAAATATTGGTTATACCAAGATGAGGAAGTGATAATGGTGAGAAGGATTAAAAAAATTTTATTTATTTTTATATTTATATCCTTTATTATTGTGGATCTTTCTATTGTATATGGGGCAGAAATAGATGATATAGAGAATAAGGCATATGATTTAGGCTATGAAGATGGGAAAGCAGAGAGCTTAAAATACTCAAAGGATACCCCATATTATGAAATTATGCCAAAGGATGATGAAATAATATCTAGATTTGAAAGTGAATACAGGGAAAGTATTAGTACAGATAGTAAATTTACTATTATTAAATGCTACGAATATGGTTTTAAAAAGGGATATGAACAAAATGTAAGAGATGATAAAAATAAAAAAGAGGAAAAAATAAGCTATCCTAAATCACTAGGAAAAGCATTGGGAGAAATTTATGGCCATAGGGATTTCTATAATGGGGAAAAGTCTAATTGGGGTAGGGTAATTCCAAGTGATAGAGAATTAATAAAAATGTATAATTTAGATATGGAAACGAGCGGCTACAGATATAATTTTTTGAAGGCTTTCAAAGGAAAATTCGAAGAAGGATATAAGGATGGCTATGAAAATGCAAATTTAAAAACTATAAAAGCCTCTTATGAACAAGGTGTAAAAGATGGAGAAACTTTTGGGGTAAAATTAGGGTCTATTTATGGTGCAAAAGATTATTTTGAGGGTAGAACCCTAGAATATAATAGGAATTTACCACCAGAAAATACAATCGAAAGGGAATATTTATTAAATGATGATGTGGACGAGTATAGGGAAGGCTTTTTAATTGGATTTAAAAGGGCTTATGAAGAAAGTTATAATGAGGCGTATAGAGAAGCCAATCGAAAATCTATAGAAGTACCTGATTCAAAGGGAAGGGATAATGGTATAACTATAGGCAAAATGAAAGGTGAATATGCAGCAATAATAGATATTACTATAGGTAAGTCCAATTTATGGACAAGACATAAAAATATGGATAGCTTTATTATTGATGAATATGGGCTTGATTTTCAATCTGAGAATTATAGAGAGTCTTTTATAAATGGTTATTGGGATGGGTTTATGGAATCTTATAATGAAGTATACAAAAAACTTCAATTAGATAGCAATAAGGTCAAAACGTATACGGAAAAAATTACAATAGATGGCAAAGAAAATATTGGAATACCTAATGATGATAAGTTTTTAGTAGATATTGAAGCCGGAACCTATTATAACGATGTAATAATCACCATAGACTCAATACCTACATTTTATGTGAATCCAAATTCCAATAGACATACACAGGCTTCTGGAGTTTATGGTTTGAAAATTATGAACTTGGCAGGTACATTTGATAAAGATAAAAAAGTGACAATTAAATTTAAGTCCTATGGAAATAATGTGAAATACGGTATTTATAAATACCATTATAATAAGTGGGTTTATATTCCATCTACTCAAAAAGGAGACTATTTAGTTGCAGATATAAACTTAAATAATATTGATGCTTTAGGAAATATTTATGCTGTAAGGATAGATAATCAATTGCCAATATTTTATGATTCTAGAGGGCATTGGGCAAAAGAAGAGATAAATACTTATGTTAAAAGAGAAATAATAAATGGTTATCCAGATGGTACTTTTAGACCTAATGAAGAAATTACAAGGCGTGAATTTATAACTATGTTAAGTAGATTATATGATTGGTATCCACCCTATGATTCATCTAATGTAAAGGAATTTAAAGATTATAAGGAATTTGGATATTCAGAAAAAGCTATTTCTTATGCAATATATCATAATATTGTAAATGGATATTCGGATAACACTTTTAGGCCACATAATCCTATTACTTATAAGGAGGTAGAAATAATTATGGCTAAGGTTTTAGATAATAAGAATTTTAATTGGGACTATTATGCTAAAAAAATGCTATATGAAGAAGGTGTTCGCTCTAAAAGTATGAATAGTAAAAATAACAAAATTACTAGGGGAGAGTTTGTATATATGCTCAATCGATTAAATGAATGGCAATATTAGAGGTGTAAAATGAAAAACAATAAGGGCTTTACGCTATTGGAATTAATGTTATCTATATCTATAATCCTCCTAATATTATCAATACCTATATTTAAAATAGACATACTCCATAATTTTAGGGAAAGACAGGAGCTTAGCGAATTTCTAAAGGATATTAATTATACTAAAAATAAAGCTATTATAGAATCTGTAAATTATAATATAAAAATAAGTATTAAGACTAATTCCTATACCATATATAAAGTTAATAGCAATAATAAGAAAAAGTCAATAAAACATAAGGAATTTAAACATGGTACAAAACTTATACATACTGCTATTAAAAATAATGAATTATCTTTTAAGTCCACAGGGGCTATAGATGGTGCTGGAACAATAAAACTAGAAAACAGAAAATGCAATGTTTTTAGGATAAAAATAACTCCAGTTACTGGTAAAGTAAATGTGGAATATGAGGACTAAATTAAATTGAAGGCTGTGGTTAAATGAATGAAAAGGGTTCTATTTTAATTCAGGTATTGATAGGATTATTTTTATTAGGATTAATTGCTTCATCTGCTTTGCCTATTTTAAATACTGCAAGATATAATTTTATGCTAGTAGAAATTCAAACAGAAATGACATTTATTGCAGAATCTATAATTGAAGAGATTAAGTCTTTTGATTATTATACAACTGAAGAATCAGAACTTATATTTGATCTTAAATTAGAAGAACTTATGGAAATGCTAAAAAGTCAGGAAGAGGTAGATATTTATCTGCCTTTAGACAATAAAGAATTAGAATATAAATATAAATGCCATATTCACAAAATAGAAAGGAATAATCTTTGGGAAATTAAGGTGGATGTCTTTTTAAAAGATGAGGTGAAAGAAAAAAGCAATGTTGAAATCATGGCTTTCTTGCCCATACCTAAATAAAGAAAAAGGTTTTACATTATTGGAATTAGTATTAGCCATGGCTATTGGTTCAATTTTATTTTTAGGTTTTTGCTCTATTTTAGGTTTTACTATTAATACATATAAAGAAGAGGTGGAAATAGACGATATATTAATTAGTGGCCAATATACAATAGAGTATATAAAAAAGGAAATAAAACAGGCGGAAAAAATTATTTCTATAGATAAAATTAATGGATTAAAAGATAAGTATCCTGATAATATTGGATTTGTAATTATGAGATATCGCCCAGGGGGAATTGAAAAACCAGATGAATATAATTATTCTACTTATTATTTAAAAAACAATAAAATATATAGAATTGCCGAAAATAGGGAGGATGATAGGCTTCCTATTTTTGGAGGTCAGGATGGACACAATGTATTAGCTGAATATGCAATATCCATTAAAGACACTAATATTAATTTTGAAGATAAAATAGTAGATTTGAATTTTGTATTTAAAGGAGAATTAAAAAATGAGATTAGATTTAAAACAAAGATATTTATTAGATGCCCTATAGTATACTAAAGAAAAAGGTGAAAGATTTGAATAATAAAGGTTTCACCCCAATATTAATTATATTAATTATGGCTATAATATTTATTTCATTGTCTTTTTTAATTTACATTTCTAATACGGAATATTTAATTTCAAACTCTAATAAAAATAGTATACAATCCTATTATCTTAGGGAAGGAAAAATGTTGAAACTTTTATACCAAGATAAATATTATAATGATGAAATTTTGCCAAGAATAAAAAGGTATTTAAAATTTGGCTTTTTAGGAACAGATCTTAGTAATAGGTTTTATATGGATGAAGAAGATTTAATAGAAGGGGATACACTTAAGACTGTGGAGATGTCTTTTTCAATAGAGGAAAATAGAAGATTAATGACTCTTCAGACTAGTGCTATTTTTAATGGCGTTACTAAGACAATTCAAGCAAAAGCAAATATTGTTAAAGGTTTTTATGAATTGGGAAATCCAATTTTATATGATGCTATTTTAAACGAGGGAAAAAAGCAGGATTATATTGAATATATGAATTATGTAGAAAAAAATATAGGGATAAATCAATTGGATAATGATATAATGGGAATAGAGTCTATAAATTTTGATAATATTGTTCTTTTCACGGATGTAGATAATAGAAAATGTATTGAATTTTATAGAAATACTATAGATAATCCTATAAAATATGAATATATAAACAAAGATAAAATTTTCTTATTGATAAAGGGGCCTACAAATCTTTTAATTGAATCACGGGAGAATAGTGATAAATTAATACTAAATGGAATTGTTTATACAGAAGGAGATGTAAATATAAACAATGATATTGATTTTAATGGTATAATAATTTTAAATCAAGGTAAGATTAATTTATCTCCCAATGCTAAATTTAAATTTCAAGGTATTATTTTGTCTAGGGACTATCCATTTGAAGTTTTAAATTATGGTAATGAATTAGAAATAGAATATAATGAAAATTATATAAAGACCAATGGTATATATTTACCTGGGTATATTGAACTTAATATTAAAGTGTTAAAAGACCTATAAATATTATAAAAGGGGCAATGAGGATATGGAATTAGTAAATTTAATGGAAAGAGAAGTAAAAAGTACTATTAATAAAATTCTAAAAAATAAAAGGGGTTCTATTTGTGATTGTGAAAAATGTAAACTGGATATTGCTGCTATAGCCCTAAATAATTTGAAACCCCAATATGTTGTTACTGATAAGGGACAATTATATGGTAAATTAAATACTTTAGATTATCAATTTGACGTGGATTTGACTAAAGAAATTACCAAGGCAATCGAAATAGTTAGTAAGAATCCCCATCACTAGGACGGTGAATAGTTTGAAAAACATAATACTAATAGGCATGAGTGGTTCAGGGAAGACCTCAGTAGGAGAATATGTAGCTGATAAATTAGATAAAACTTTTTTAGATACTGATGATATAATAATATCTAATACTGGAAAAGATATAGAATATATATTTAACAATTATGGAGAAGAATGTTTTAGAAAGTTGGAAGAACTTGTAATTAACACTTCAGCTAAAAAAGAGAATATGGTTATATCTACTGGTGGTGGTGTAGTATTAAATCCTACAAATATAGAGAAACTAAAGACAAAAGGGATTATATTTTTATTAAATGGTAGTATAGATACTTTATACCGAAATATTATCTTTTCTAAATCTCTAGGGCAAAGACCACTTTTAAAGGAAGGAGATTTAAAAAAGAAAATTGAGGGAATGTATGATATAAGAAAGGGCTTGTATTTAAATAGTGAGGATTATCTAATTTCAATAGATGATAAAGGTATTGAAGAAATAGGGGATGAGATTATTAACATTTTTAGAGAAGTTACCCCTTGTTCTTAGTTTTGAGTACTGATATAATAAAATAGTTATAAAAAAGGAAGATAATAATGAATATACTTATTATTCATGGGCCTAATTTAGATATTTTGGGCAAAAGAGATAAAAATTTATATGGTGAATTGACTTTAAAAGAAATTAATTCCCTTATTAAAAATAAGGCTAAGGAGCAAAATCTAAATATAGATTTTTTTCAAAGCAATTTTGAAGGGGAAATAATTGAAAAAATTCACCAAGCAATGGATGGGAATGTAGATGGGATTATTATAAATCCTGCAGCATTTACCCACTATAGTATAGCCATTAGGGATGCCATAGAGGCAATTACAATTCCAGTAATAGAGGTGCATTTGTCTAATATATATAGTAGGGAGGATTTTAGAAGTAAATCCGTAATAGCCCCTGTATGTAAGGGGCAGATTACTGGCTTTGGTTATAATAGTTATTTATTAGCATTAGAGATGTTAAGACTTATGATAAACAGTTAAGGAGGTAATATAATGATTTCAGCAGGTGATTTTAGAAAAGGTGTTACTTTTGAAATGGATGGGGATGTATACCAAATAGTAGATTTTCAGCATGTTAAGCCCGGGAAAGGTGCTGCTTTTGTTAGGACTAAAATAAAAAATATTATGACTGGAGCTACTAAAGACCATACATTTAACCCAAATGATAGATATCCAAGGGCTAGAATCGAGACAAAGGAAATGCAGTATCTATATAATGATGGTGAATTATATTATTTTATGGATAATGAAACTTATGAACAATTACCATTAAACAAAGAGGATGTAGAAGATGCGATTATCTATATTAAAGAAAGTACCAATGCTACTATTAGATTTTATCAAGGGAAACCTTTTGATGTGGAAGCTCCAAATTTTGTAGAATTGGAGATCACTCACACTGAACCAGGAGTAAAGGGAGATACAGCAACAGGCGCCACAAAACCAGCTACATTGGAAACTGGTGCAACTGTAAATGTACCTTTATTTGTAAATATAGGGGATGCAGTGAAAATTGATACTAGAACAGGAGAGTATTTATCTAGAGTATAGGCAATAATAAAAATATATTATTTAGGGAGGGGTTTAAGTGGATTATTTATATCAAAAAGTAGCCTATTTAAAAGGATTAGCTGAGGGCCTTGGTATTGAAGACGAATCAAAAGAGGGTAAATTATTATTACATATAATTGATACTCTTGAAGATTTCGCTGATGTAATTGATGAAATTGCAGAGGAACAAGAGGAATTAGAAGAATATGTGAGCTATATAGATGAAGATTTAACAGATGTAGAAGACGATCTATATGGTTTAGATGAAGAGGACATTCATTCCTTTGAAGATTTTGATGAAGATGACTTCGATGGCTTAGACTTTGGCGTAATTTGTTGCAATGATGAGGAAGATTTTGACACAGAAGAATAATAATTTATTTTAAAGACTTAAAACCTATAAGGTTTTAAGTCTTTATTTTTTTGCATAAAATTTTCAACTACTCATATTTATATATAAAGGAGGGACAGGTTATGAAATTAGATGATATTGGTATATATAATAAAGTTTTAGAATATATATGTTTGGAATTAAGCCATTCTTTAGGAAATATCGGCAATGAATATAAAAAAGATGTAGAGGAAATAAGGTTAAGAGCAGGAATGCCTCTAAATGTATATTTAAAAGGAGAAAATTATTTTGTTTCTCCAGATGGGGAATTAAATAAAACAGAGGCCAAAGCCCTATTGGTGAAACCAGAATATATTCATAAAACTTTCCAATTAATTAGTAATTATTCTATTTATGCCTTTCAGGAGGAAATAAAAAATGGTTTTATAACATTGAGGGGAGGCCATAGGGTAGGAATAGGGGGTAAAGTTTTGTATGGAAATATGGGAATTGAAACTATTAGAAATATTTCTTCTCTAAATATTAGGATTGCTAGGGAGAAAATTGGAATATCTAATAAAATTATTCAATATATTTTAGATTTTAATAATTCCATATATAACACATTAATAGTTTCACCTCCTCAGTGTGGGAAAACTACTCTTTTGAGGGATATTATTAGGACATTATCTAATGGTACAAATTTACCCAATGGGAAGGCCTTTAAAATAGGTGTTATAGATGAACGTTCAGAAATTTCAGGTATGTACAATGGTATACCTCAGCATAGTATTGGCATAAGGACAGATGTATTAGATGGATGTAATAAAAAGGATGGAACTACAATATTAATTAGAGCTATGTCTCCAGATATTATTGCAATGGATGAGATTGGAGGAATAAATGATGTGGAAGCCATACATGAAAGCCTAAAAGCAGGAATAAAAGTTATTGCAACTGTTCATGGAAGTGATTTAAATGATTTATTATCCAAAAGAAGTCTTAAAATTTTAATTGAAGAAAAGGTTTTTGGTAGATATATTTTTTTAGATAATTCTAGGGGGGTAGGAACTGTTAAGGAAATTTTAGATGGGAAGAGCTTTAGATCTGTAAAATAATAGAAAGAGGGAGATAAATGATTTACCTTAAGATAATAGGATCCTTATTAATCGTATCCTCTACTAGTATTATGGGATATTGTTATGGAAAGCAGTTTTCTAATAGATTAAATAATCTAATTTATTTAGAACAATGTATAAAAATTTTAGAAACAGAAATCGTATATGGCGGCACCATGCTAAACGAAGCATTGACTAATGTATATAATAGGGGAAATAAGAAAGTATCCTTTATATTTGAAGAAATAAAAAATCATCTATTAATGGATAAAGAAGTAGATGTATATAATAGTTTTCTTAATGTATCAGATTCCCTCAAAATTAAACTAAGCTTTAAAGATGAGGATATAGACTTTTTCCTATCTTTAGGTAGAGTATTAGGTTCATCAGATAGGAGAGACCAAGAAAAAAATTTCAATTTGATTTTAAAACAAATTTCATTTTTAGAAGACAATGCTAGGCTAGAAAAAGAAAAAAATGAGAAAATGTTTAAGGGCTTAGGAATATTGATGGGTCTTGCTATTGTAATAATATTATTATAGGAGAGATAGAGATGGATATTGATTTAATCTTTAAAATAGCCAGTATAGGCATATTATTAGCTATACTTCATACATTATTAGATAAGGCAGGTAAGGAGGAATTTGCCTATATTACAACTTTAGTAGGAGTGATAATTGTTTTTGGAATGGTAATTCCTTTAATTGTCAAATTTTTTGATAATATAAAAAGTATTTTTAGACTTTATTAGTGGATGTGATAATATGGAAGTTTTTAAAATTGTATCTATTGGAATAATAGCCACATTATTAGCAGCTTTTCTTCGTCAGTCTAATAAAAGGGATTTTGCCATATTAATTGGTATAGTAACTGGACTAATTATATTTTCTATAATAGTAGAAAAGTTAAAATATGTAGTTTACACTCTGAATCAATTGGTGAAAGGCACTAATATAGAATTTGCATATTTTTCAATAATAATAAAGATAATAGGCATTGCATATTTAGTAGAATTTGGAGCCCAAATTTCCAGGGATGCTAATGAAGAATCTATTGCAAACAAAATCGAACTAGGTGGGAGGGTCATAATGATGGTACTAGCTATGCCAATATTATTGACATTAATGGATTTAATTATGAAAATACTTTCTTAAAGGTGAAAACAATGGATAAAAGTTTAGTTTTAATTATATTTTTGATGCTTTTAATTTTTTTAAATCCCTCTAGTGCATTAAGTGCTGATGAAGATCAATTTTTAACGGATAGATTTATAAAGGAACAATTAAACAACTTAAATATACAAGAATTAGAATTGGTACTAGAGGATATATTTAGGGGGGGAGAAATTGAATATCCAAAAATAAATATTAAAGATGCTATTTGGTCCATTATAAAAGGGAAAAAAACAATAGATTTTAATGAAATAAAATCTGGAATATCTAAAGTGTTTTTATTAGAAATTAAAAGTAATCTAGTTTTAATAGTGCAAATTTTTGCAATAACCATAGCTTGTTCTATGTTGACAAATTTAGGTACTTCATTTCATAGGGAAAATGTTTCTCAATTGGCCTACTATGCTTGCTATATTATCTTGGCTATGCTGACAATAAATAGTTTTATTATAGCTTTAGAACTGGGGAAAAAAACTGTAGTTCAAATGGTAGATTTTATGCAGATAGTATTGCCAATATTATTGACATTATTAACTGCAGTAAGTGGTCCAAATACAAAATTATTATTTCACCCAGTAGTGTTGGGTGCTGTAAGTATTATAGCTTCAATAATTAAAAATTTAGTTTTTCCACTGATACTTTTTTCCTTTACAATAGGAATAATTAGCAATATATCTGAGAAGGTTCAATTTTCTCAGCTATCTGAATTAATTAGACAAATAATTGTGGGAATAGTAGCTGGAGCATTAACTATATTTATTGGAATAATTACTATGTTTGGGATAGGAAGCAAAGTAGATGGAATAACTATTAGAACGGCTAAATTTGCTGTAGATAATTTGGTTCCCATAGTGGGTAAATTTCTATCTGATGCCGTAGAAACAGTAGTTAGCTGTTCTGCCATATTGAAAAATGGAATTGGATTAATAGGTTTATTTGCCCTCTTTTTAATATGTATAATTCCACTTATTAAAATAATAGTTTTAATATTTAGCTATAAGATTATAGGTGCAATCTCACAGCCTATTGCATCAGAAAATATTATTAATTTTTTCAATGAAGTAGGAAAAGCCTTAGTGTTAGTTATGATAGGAGTTTTATCAGTGGCCATCATGTTTTTTATTACCATTGCAATTGTAGTTGAATTAGGCAATGCTACTATAATGCTTAGGTAGGTGTTTATATGAGGATTACAGAATTCTTAAATTTATGGTTAAAGGATATCATATTAGTCTTTATTTTTTTATCTATTGTAGAAATAATGATTCCAAAGGGAAATATGAAAAAATATATTAATATGATAATTGGTTTTTTAATAATTATTACTATTATAAATCCTTTTGTAAAATTATTTAACAGGGATTATAGTTTTAACAAGGATTTATATAAAAATCAGATAGAAAACATCAATATTTTATATGAAGGTAATGATGAATTAATAAAAACTCAGGAAGAACAAGTAAAAGAATTCTATACGGAAAAAATCGAGGAAGAACTAGAGGATTTAATAATTAGCACAACAGATTATACTATAGAAAGAGTTAATACTACTATTGATGAGGAAGAGGAAAGCTTTGGGAGGCTTTTGACTATTGAAATTTTTTTGAAAGAAAAAGTGAAAACTGAGGAGGAAAAAGATAATATTATTAAAATTAAAAAGGTAGACAATATATCTATTACGGAAAACAAAGGAAATGATACAAAATATAATGAATTAAACGATGGAAAAATTAAAAAAGACATATCAGAATACTATAATT
>DAIMNI010000008.1:49821-55373 GCA_036720245.1 Tissierellia bacterium
GAAGAAAAAGTTAAAATCTTCTTAAATAATAAAGGGGAAGGTAAATCAGATGGATAAATTGATTCATAAACTAAAAAAACTTCTAGAAAAAATGGATAATAAAAAGATAATTTATAATTTATTCATAATTCTAATCATAGGAATCATACTTTTAATAATAGCTAATGTTTTTCTAGATTATAAAAATAATTTAGATACAAGTTCACAATTAGGGAATTCAATTATGGAAAACGCAAATATAGATTCAGATTATTCTACTATTTTAGAAAGAAAGTTAGAAGAAATATTAATGGAATTAAAGGGAGTGGGGAAAGTAAAAGTGATGATAACTTTGGAAGACACTATAGAAAAGATACCAGCCTTTAATACAAACAAAAATAGCGAAACTACAAGTGAAATAGATTCCCAAGGGGGAACTAGGGAAATTGTAAGGGAGGATATGAGCATACAAACGCTAACTAGCAGCGAAGGAGGATTAATGGTATTAAAAGAAATAAAGCCTACTGTACGTGGAGTAATAGTAATTGCAGAAGGAGCTGAGGACTTAGAGATAAAGGAAATGCTCTACGAAGCAGTAAAAACTGTATTGGGCATATCTGGCAATAAGGTTGAAGTATATTCAAGTAAATAGGGGGGATATAAATGTTTTCTGTGAAGAAGCCGGCTATAATTATGATTTTGATAGTATTATTAGTTTTTACTGGCTATATTAATCATAATTTAACTCTTAAAGCTAACTCAAAAATTTCATCAGACTATCAGAGATATGAAGAATCAGAAATGGCAAGAAAATTTGATTCAGATGAAAAAGAATTGGTAGAAGCTATTTCAAAGGGGGAAGGGGATGAAGAAGGAGATATAGAAATTATAGATACCATAGAAGGGAAAAATATCGACAGTATCACTCAGGAGACAAATAAGAATATTGGACAAAATATTAGCAAGGAGGCCAGCTTACAATCTAAAAATTATTTTATTGAGCAGCGATTAGCTAGAGATAAACTAAGAGCTAGCCTAATAGATAGAATAAATGAAATAGTAAATAACGAAAATACAACAGAAGAGATGAGAGTAGAGGCACAAAAAAAGATAATCCATATTGGTGATTTATCGGAAAAAGAATTGACTATAGAGGGGCTTATTAAGGCAAAAGGATTTGAAGAAGCTTTAGTTTTTTTAACTGATGAAAACTTAAAAATTATTGTTTCAGTGGAAGAATTAACCGAACAAGATGTAGTGAAAATTTTAAACATTGCAATGAGTGAAACAGATTTAGATTCCTCTAATATAAAAATTATGAAAAAGTATTAGAAATGTTTGTAAATATTATCTTGCTTTGATATAATAATTTTATAGCTTAATGGATAATGGGAGGTGTTTAAAGTGACGGAATTTGTAAACGATGAAAAAGTTAAATATGGCACAGTTAAAATTGCCAACGAAGTGGTGGCTATTATAGCTGGATTGGCAGCTACAGAGATAGATGGTGTGGCAGGAATGAGCGGGGGTATGACCGCAGATTTTACAGAAATGTTAGGGATGAAAAATCTATCTAAAGGTATTAAAGTCGAGGTAGGGGAAAAAGAAGCAGCTATAGATGTATTTATTATAGTAGAATACGGTTCTAAAATTACTGAAATTGCAAGTTTAGTTCAGCAAAATATTAAGGATACCGTAGAAACCATGACTGGATTAAATGTAATAGAAGTTAATGTGAATGTACAAGGCGTAAATATTCCTAAGGAACCAAAGGAGCCAAATGAACCTAAACCAGAAATAGAGCCAAGAGTGAAATAACAAATTTACCCTCTGCCGGTCAGAGGGTAAATTTGAATACTTTTTAGGAGGAGAATAGCCATGAGTATATTTGATAGAATAATATTAATTTTAGTTTCCATATTATTAGCTTTATTATCTATTGTTCTTATACTATTTCCAATTGAAAATCCAAACATTATATCCCAAAACGACTTAGATATGATTTTTTGGTCTATTAAAGGAAACTATTTGTACCTAGGTATTGGCATAGTATTATTATTAGTAAGCATTAGATTTATAGTAATTAGCAGTAAAACTGGTGAAAGTAAATCTAAAAACAATTATATTATACAAAGAACAGAGCATGGAGAAATAAATATATCACAAGATACTATAATTGGATTAGCCCAATCAGTAGCAGACAAATTTACTGGAGTTAGAAATGTAAAGACCAGTGTAGATATATTGGAAGACCAACTATTTATAGATCTAAAAGGGGAAGTAGCCCCAGAAATAAATATTCCTAAAACAACTGAGGAGTTACAAAACAAAGTAAAAGAACATGTGGAGTCTTGTACTGGTGTTAATGTAAATGAAATTCGTGTAATAATTACAAATGTAACTGCACCTGTAAGAAATATTAAATAATTGATGGGGTGTTTTTAAATTGGCTAGGGAAATATTTAATGAATTAATTAGGTGGATAGAATCTAATAAAGGAAAGGCTATTGGTGGGATTGTAGGTTTTATAGTCGCTATTTTAGTATTAACTATTGGTTTTTTTAAAACTTTGTTTATAATTATTTGTATTGGATTGGGTATATATATAGGTAGTGTAAATAATAAGGCGGAAAAGATTCAGAGACTAATAGAAAGACTATTTAGTTCTCCAAATAAGAATCGATAAATAACAGAAACAATTTGGGAGGCAAATATGGGTAGGAAGTATGCAAGAGAATCTGCAATGAAGTTATTGTATCAAATGGAAATTAACTCTGACTTTTCAGAAAGTGCAATAGAAATATTTCTTGATAATTTTAACTTTGACTATGGTGAAACTATGTATATTGAAAATGTAATAGAAACTATAATTGAAAACTTAGATACTGTAGACAAATATATAGGAAATAATATTGAAGGTTGGGAAATAAATAGATTAGCCAAAGTAGATTTATCTATTTTGAGAATTGCAATATACGAAATGTTATATAGAACTGATATTCCAGTTCAGGTATCGATTAATGAAGCTATTGAAATATCTAAAAAATATAGTACTGAGGAATCTTCTAGATTTATAAATGGAATACTTGGAGGCTTTGTAAGATCGGGGGTGCTAGAAGATTATGGCAACAAAACCACTAAGGGTTAGTGAAGTAAATAATTATATAAAAAGGATTTTTGCTGGAGATTGGTTACTTTCTGATATAAAGGTAGAAGGAGAAATTTCAAATTTTAAACATCATTATAGCGGCCATATGTATTTTTCTTTAAAGGATGAAAAGGGAAAGCTAAAATGTATCATGTTTAAATCAGATAATCAGTTTATTGATTTTCCATTGGAAGATGGGCTTAAGGTAATAATTACTGGCTATATTTCTGTTTATGAAAGAGAAGGGGATTATCAATTATATGCTAAGAAAATAGAAAGATCTGGTATAGGGGATCTTTTTCAGGCATTTGAAGAATTGAAAAAGAAATTAGAATTAGAAGGACTCTTTAATCCCTTAAATAAAAAAGAAATTCCAAATATGCCTAAGAAGATTGGATTAGTTACTTCTTCTACAGGGGCGGCAGTTAGAGACATTATTACTGTAACAAAGAGAAGATTTCCAATAGCAGATATTTTAATTTATCCAGTTTTAGTCCAAGGTGTACAAGCTCCAAGGGAAATATGTGAGGGATTATTGTATTTGGATAATAGAGAAGATATAGATATTATAATTACAGGACGTGGTGGGGGTTCTATAGAAGAATTATTTGCTTTTAATGATGAATTATTAGCTAGAACTATATATAATATGAAAACGCCAGTGGTTTCTGCAGTAGGCCATGAAACAGATTTTACAATTGCAGATTTTGTTGCAGATTTAAGAGCACCTACTCCTTCAGCTGCAGCAGAGATGATTACTCCTGAACTGGAAAAATTACAGGAAGATTTAAATAATAAATTTACTAAACTAAATAGAAATTATGCTTTTTTAATGGAAATGTATAATAGAAATTTAGATTATATTAAAAAAGATTTAAAATAC
This sequence comes from Tissierellia bacterium, assembly GCA_036720245.1. Lineage (GTDB taxonomy): Bacteria > Bacillota > Clostridia > Tissierellales > Tepidimicrobiaceae > JAAZMA01. The sequence continues at coordinate 53,832 of DAIMNI010000008.1, forward strand.
TATAATCCTTTAAATCAAATAAAGGATAAATATCAAATATTAGATGATTTATTGCGAAATCTACTAAATTATATGGATAGAAATATTATAGACAATAAAAATAAAATAGATAATTTATATAGCAAAATTAATTATTTAAGCCCAATTTCTTCTTTGAATAGAGGATATACTATTATTTTAGATAAAAATGACAATTTAATATCAGAAACTGAACAATTATCAGTAAATGATGAATTTAATCTAATTTTAAAGGATGGTATGATAGAGGCAAAAGTGGTTAAAATTAATAAGGAGGAATTTTTCAATGAATAAAGATAATTTATCTTATGAGAAAGCAGTTGAAGAATTAGAATTAATTTTAAATAAATTAGAAAGTGGAGAGCTTCCCCTTAATGATTCTTTGGAAAATTTCAAAAGAGGAATAGAATTATATAATTATTGCAATAAGATACTAAAGGATACTGAAGGAGAAGTGAAAATTTTATTAAAAGATGAAAATGGAAATCTTAATGAAGAGGTTTTTGACTTGGAGGTATAATAAAATATGGCAATAGAAGTAGAACTAAAAAAATATACAGATACAATAAATATGGAACTAAAAGCTATATTAAATCATAAAGCAAATTATCAAGATATAGTAATGGAATCTATAAATTACAGCATATTTACTGGTGGAAAAAGATTAAGACCTATATTATTATTAAAGTCTTATGAAATGTTTGACGATGATTATGATAATGCCATGGCTTTTGCATTAGCTATAGAAATGATACATACATATTCTCTAATCCACGACGATTTACCTAGCATGGATGATGATGATTTTAGGAGAGGAAAGCTTACTAATCATAAGGTATATGGAGAAGCTATGGCGATTTTAGCAGGAGATGGACTATTAAATTTAGCTTTTGAAATTATGCTTAAGCATACATTGGAGAATTCCACTACAATGAAAGAATACAAAAAAAATACTATGGCCATGAAAGAGATTGCCAGTTATTCAGGTATATATGGTATGATTGGTGGCCAAGTAGTAGATTTAATTTCAAACGACATATCTATGAATGAAGATAAATTAATATTTATGTATGAAAATAAAACTGCTGCATTAATACAAGCATCTTTAGTTTCTGGGGCTATATTGGGTGGAGCTACAGAGGTAGAAATTGAAAGTATAAGAAAATATGGTCTTAATTTAGGCCTAGCATATCAAATCAAAGATGATATTTTAGATACAAAAGAGGATAGAGAAATTGGTAAATTGACCTATGCCACCTATTTAGGATTAGAAACAGCAGAGGCAAAAGTTAATAAATTTAGTCAAAGGGCTATAGAAAGTTTATTGGAAATTGTGGATAGGGATATTAATTTTTTGAAAGAATTAACTAATTTTTTAATTTATAGAAATTATTAAATCATATTGAATAATTATTAGTTTTATGCTATAATTAATTGAAATTAAAGTGGTACAGTATTCTAGTCAACACAACTAATCTCGAGGGCGGGGCTAAAAATCCGCCGAAGGCCATATCGATGAAGTTC
>DAIMNI010000065.1:0-11721 GCA_036720245.1 Tissierellia bacterium
ACAGATGAAAGAATAAAATAAATTAAAAAGTTATCCTGAAAATGTCTAAATAACCATCTTCTAATTTTATAGATTAATGGCATTTAAATCCTCCTCCTAATTAAACAAGCTTTCTATAAAATAGTATGCTTTAGAGAAGGATTTTATCACTTACAATTATTTTTGGTTAATATACCTTTCGCCATAATATATTCCAATTATAGTCTTACTATCTAATATATCTCCCTTTATAACCATATCCATCAAATTTTCTAAGCCTATCTTTTGAATTTCTATATATTCATCACCCTCTGGTTCTGCCTCACCCTCTACTAATTCTGTTGCTAGGAATAGATACATTTTTTCATTTGAAAATCCGGGGGAAGTATAGAATTCAAATAAATACTCTACATTTCCAGCCCTATATCCAGTTTCTTCATATAGCTCTCGTAAAGCAGTTTCCTTAGGTTCTTCATTAATTTCTATTTTTCCAGCAGGGATTTCTAATAGATTTTTCTCCACAGGTTTTCTAAACTGTTTCACTAATACCATATCTCCATCATCGGTTATGGCAACAATTCCTACAGAACCAGGATGTTCAACAATTTCTCTTTTTGAATATTTTTTATCGGGCAATTCTACAGTGTCTACTCTTAAATTAATCATCTTGCCCTCATAAATTTTTTCTGATTTCATGGTCTTTTCTTCATGATTCATTACATTAATCCTCCCTTATTCAAAAACTCTATTGTATAATTCCCTACTGCACCTAAAGTTAAAAAGTATTCTTTATCCTCTTTATAGTTCCTACCCATAGTTGTAATGTCCAACTCAAATTTTTCCATAGCCTTATTTATATTCTCACCAGATCTAAATATTATATTATGTTTCCTATTTAAATCCAATAAATCGATTTGTTTATTAATTAAATTTAATTTATCATCATCTAAAACAGGAAAAACTATGTCCCCAGGTGTTTTTGCAATTTCAGATAATACTGTCCTCGTATGATGGGAGATACCATTATGCCTTTCTCTAGAGTCTCTAAAACTAATTCTTGGAGATAATATAGCTTTACCACCAAGTGTATTTATTGCATCTAAAATATAACCTTGTTCTATGCCACTAAATCCATATTTGGTTCCCGTTCCCACTATTCCAGGTCCCATGGTTATAATACTTATATCCCCCTTTAATATCTCTTTTGCAGCAATTAATCCTGTATAAATATTAGTACATTCTAAATCTCCACCGAAGGCATGGCCTATGGTAATGGTGCTTTCAATTAAATTCTTAGATTTTAAATCCCTTACAGTATTGCTAAAATCTATGGGCAAAGAACCACCATCAGTCATTATATAATCTATTTTAATATCACTGTCTAAATACTTTAGCATGGCCACAATTGGTGCTAACATACTATGTAGTGAGCCTAAAATAAATATATGCCCATTTAAAGATTTAAAATCTAAAAAAACCTCATGATAGGGACTACTTTCTTCCTCTGCTGCTAAACATCTAATTTGCTGAGGAGTATAACGTAATTTCATAATATGCCCCTGTCCTTCTAGACTTTTATTTTCATTACTATAGTTAAATATAATAAAATGTACTCCTCCAGTACCTAGGGATAGTTCCACTGCCGTCGTATTTACAATGACAATATCCCCTATATTTGCTTTGCCAGTTAATTTATTATAATTAATTGCCTTTGAATTAATTTCATTTATTTTTACATTTACATACGAAATGTTTTCATCTTCTTCATATATTTCAACAATTTCAGCCTTTTTATAACTTAACAGCATAATCACTCCTATCTTCCTAGCTTATCAATAAAATTTAATACTTTGTTTTTTTCAATAATTTTTGAAAAAGAGATCTTTTCAGCCATTATATGTATTAGTATTAATATAAATAAATAAATAGATTTAGAAATAATATTATGGGTAAGGCCACAATATATGCCTAAAGTCATACCCAATATATTAGAACCAATATCTCCCATCATAGAAATTGCTTTCAAATCCATTGGTAAATATATAAATAATATACCATAAAATGAAAATAAAATAAAATTATACTCATTAAATTCATTTGAAAATAGCATTATTATAGAAATCAAAATAAAAACTTTTATAGCCCTTCCAGGCCTTAAGTCAAAAAGATTAATTAAATTTGTAAAAAGTGCAATTAAAAATGTATTTATAATAATTTCTAATAAATTAGCCGATATAATAATTGAAATAAACAAGGATATTAAAAAACCAGTCCCTGCCTTCATAGCCCCAGTAGTCAGTTTTCCTTTAAAAAATGATTTAATATGACCTTTAAATCCCTTTACATTTTCATCTCCTATCAAATCATCTAATAATCCAATCATACCCATCAAAGTAATTGAAAATAAATAAAGAACTATATACTCTAAAAAATTATCTGTTAGAAATAAGACCACACTTAAACTAATAAATTGAATGAAGATAAATAATAGGCCCATAGATATTGGGATACTTTCATTTCTATAATTTAATTTTGTAGTTTTAGCATTTATAAGCATATCTAATATCATAGGACTAGCTATATAGGATAAAATTAAGCTTGTTCCAAATACAATCAAATTTATATAGTTCATTTTCTTCACCTTCTAAAAAACATAATAATTAAAGTTTTTAATATATTTAAAAACTGTTTTCCTCTATGAATAAAGCCTTTTAAATTCCTTTCTGTATATCTATGACTCATTTTTACTGGCACTTCTTCAAATGTAAAATCTCCATTTAAGGCTTGAATGGTCATAGCTACCTCTATACCATATCTATTTGGAATATAGTCCATAATGTCCATTACTTCTTTTCTATATACCCTTTGGCCTGAAAGGGAGGTGTCGATTTCTTTTTTAGTATAAAAATAAACGCCTCTTTTAGCCAATCTTTTTACAAAGCCAAAGCCTCCTTTTCTATTTGTTATAGTCCTGGCTTCTGGAAACTTAGCTATGGTAAAATCTACTTTATTAGATACAACAGGATAGATTAATTTTTCTATTTCAAAGGATGTCAAACCTAAGTCTCCATCTATAAAAGCAATATAATCATATTCATAATTTTTTATAGCCCTATTCATGGCATAGCCCTTGCCATAATTTTTATCTAAATTAATAGTATTTACATTTAAATTCTCTATTACCTCTTTAGTATTATCCTTGGAGCCATCATTTACTATTACAATTTCATCTATTAAATCTATTTTTTTTAAACCGGATATAGTTTCCCCTATTTTGTCTCCCTCATTATATACAGGCACTACTGCCAATAATCTCCCATTTTTCATCCTATCTCTCCTTAGAATATTCTGCTAAAGATAATTTTAGATTTGGTATAATATCCTCTGCTGTGGGTTTAATTCCATAATGGCCTGGTCTTCCTTCCATTGCTAAAACTAGCGAAACTTTCCCTATTGTCATATTAATATTATCCACGGTACTTATTTTATAATTTTTATAAGTATCAATATAGGAATAATTTGTATTGGACTTTTCAATACCAATTATTTCCACTTTCATATCTTTTGCAATATCAATTATAGTTTTATCTATTAGGGATAGCCTTCTAGGATTTTCTTTTACACTTCCCCCAGCAATTACAATATAATCTACAGGCTCATCAATTAATCCTACTATATCTATAATACGATTTTCTTCTAATTTTCTAATTAAATCTGAGCTTTCTCCTTCTATTATAGCCTTACTTATTTCTAGAGATGCTTTTGTAATTAAATTAGAATTTTCTGTAGGGATATTTAATTCCTCATAAATTTTTAATAAGGCATTTTCATCCATGATATTTTCATTAATTGTTACTACACTATTTACTGTTGCCCCTGCAGTCTCTAGTATTTGACCTATACCAGAATACATATAATCATCTATGGTTTCAATAACTCCTATTTTAACGCCTGATAATCTATCTTTAACTAGTTCCTCATAAGTTGAATCTATATAAGTTTTACAATTTTCATTTTCTAGTTTTGATTCTTTTAACTCTAGTTTTAAATTTTGATTTTCTCCTTTTAAATAATCAAACCTTTCCTCTAAATTTTGAGCTATATCGTCTCTTTGGTCTATTAAAAAAGATTGAGTATCTAAGGCAAATCCTATATATATTCCAATACCTAAAGCGACAAAAATGGCTACAATAGAAATTACATAAAATTTCATATTTGGTATCACAATTCTAACCTCCTTTAGAATCCTAGATTCATCTTAATTCTAATCCCAAATAAACGCATTATTTCCCTAAATAATGGATGCCTAAGGGTTATTACTCCTATTGGAATTAAAGCTGCAATGGCGATTCCAATTACATATTTTAATTTAAAACTACTATGGTATAATTTATTCACACCCTTTGCATCTACCAGCTTGTTCCCTACTTTTAATCTAACTAAAAAGGTGCTAGACATTCCAGGTCTACCCTTTTCTAAAAAATCTATCATATTAGTATGAGTCCCAACAGCAACTATCAAATCTGCACCATTACCATAGGCTAGTAAAAATGCAATATCTTCACTGGTACCTGGAGCAGGAAATACTGTGGCTTCTAGACCTAGCTTTTTTACCCTTTCAAGTCCAGGTGCTCTGCCATCCGGATAGGCATGGACAATTATTTCTCCTGTTTCTCTTAAGCACTTATCAGAAATGCTGTCCATATCTCCAACTACCATATGGGGTATATATCCAAAATCTAATAGTGCATCCCCACCCCCATCTACCCCGATTAATATAGGATGCATTTCGCTTATATAAGATCTTATGGCCTCCAAATCAGCCTTATAGTCCTTCCCTCTTATTACTACCAAAGCATGCTTATTTTTAAAACTTGTTTTAGTTTTGGGTATTGGTATTTTCCCTGTTACAAGCCCCTTTTCCTTTTTAGCATATTCTAAGGTGTTTTCTATAAAACTTTCCAATTCTATTTCTATATTTTCATAGCTAATTTGTAATAATTGTTTCACCCTGTTTTCATCTAATAATTCACAATCCCCTATGTTTTCCCCCTTATGGACAATTGAATTATCTATTATTTCAATGGTTTCCCCTTCTTTGATCAAATTAAATATTTTAGAATTTGCTGTTTCAAACATAGGAATATTTGCCTCTAAAAGTATAGATGGCCCCTGATTAGGGTATCTTCCACTAATAGTCTCATCAATATTAATAATACATGAAACCTTTTTTTCAGCCAAGGATAAAGCAGCTACTTCATCTAAATCCTTATGGGCTATTAATGCTATATCTCCAGGTTTTAGTCTATTTACTAAATTCTTCGTCCTTTTGTCTTTTTTTAACGTCCCTTTAATATACATATATTTCCTCCAATTTATTCCGTTTATATATTATCTCCATAATTTAATAAATAATAACTATCCATCTTTATTATTATAGCATAAAATTAAGTAGTAGATAATTAATTGTTTAATTATCTACTACTTATATTTAATAATATGATTAACAAATAGTTAATTTATCCTATTTAGCGCCTTCCTCCACCATTTCCATTTCTAATCTTAATTTATCTGCAATCATGGCAATAAATTCTGAATTAGTGGGTTTTCCCCTATTTGTATTGACAGTATAGCCAAAAATATTATCTATAGTATCCATTTTTCCTCTTGCCCAAGCTACCTCAATTGCATGTCTAATAGCCCTTTCAACTCTGGAAGAGGTTGTCCCATATTTTTCTGCAATATTTGGATATAATTCCTTTGTAATGCCATTCAAAAGTTCAATATTTTCAACTACCATAATAATTGCTTCTCTTAAATATTGATAACCTTTAATATGAGCTGGTACCCCTATTTCGTGCATAATATTTGTAACCTTGGCCTCTAAAGACTTAGATGTGCTAATATACTGATTACTATTTTCAGGGATATTAATATATTTTCTTTTACTATTAGGCTCATCTCCCCTATCAGAACCTGAGATCTGTTTTAATCTTTTAACAAAAACATTAAAATCGAAAGGTTTTACTACATAATAGTCTGCACCTAATTGAATTGCTTTTTGAGTGATTTGATCTTGTCCTACTGCTGATAAAACTACTACCCTAGGAAAGAATTCTAAATCCATCCTATGTAGCTCCTCTAATACACCTAATCCATCTAAATGAGGCATTATAATATCCAATATTACTATATCTGGCATCTCCTTTGATATTTTATCCAAAGCTTCTAGACCATCTTTTGCAACTCCTATAACTTCAAACTCCTCTTCCATCGATAAAAATTTTTTTAAAATGTCGCAGAACTCCCTATTATCATCTGCAATTAATATTTTAGTTTTTCCCAATTTAATTCCCCCCTGTTTTTTATTTCTGTATATATGTATTCGACAAACTTTCTTATTTACCTTCTATTTTTTAAATATTATTTTATTTTTTGTTTTTAATTTATAATTATTTAAAAAGATAGGCAAAATGCCTATCTTTAAATAGAATTACATAGAAATGGCTAACTTTTCGATAAAATTGTTGCTAATTTTAGCCTGTTCCAACATCCATTCTATATATATACCATATCCCTTAGTAGGATCATTTACAAATACATGAGTTACTGCTCCAATTAATTTGCCATCTTGTATTATAGGACTTCCACTCATTCCCTGAACTATACCACCAGTTTTTTGCAATAGTCTTTTATCTGTGATCTTTATTGTCATGCTTTTTTGACTTGGATATTGTTGAGCTTGAGCTTTTACAATTTCAATTTCAAATTTTTCTACTTTATCTCCATCAATTGTAGATAGTATATATGCCTTTCCTTCTTTTACCTCCTCTTTAAATCCTATTGGTATGGCCTTTCCTCTATTAGTATTAAAAAACTCATCTCCTATTATACCATAAATACCATAGGGGGAGTTTTTAACTATTTCACCTAATACATTTTCTGTTTCATAAAAAATACCTTTAATTTCACCAGGATTTCCTTTTCTTCCTTGCTCAATATTAGAAATCCTCGCGTTCATTATTCTTCCATATTCCACATTTAATAAATTACCTGTATCTATATCTGTTATTCCATGTCCTAGTGCTCCAAATATTTTACTATTTTCATCATAAAAGGTAAGAGTACCAATTCCAGCAGTCTTATCTCTTACCCATATACCCATTCTATAACAATTATCCTGAACTGATTTAACTGGTTTAATTTCTGTTTCATATCTTATTTTATTTCTTTCTATAACTATTTTAACTTCCCTATCTTGAATTTTATTTAACAATTCTACTACATGACTTGCATCTTTTACTTTAATATTGTCAATTTTCAAAATACAGTCTCCATTTTTTATTCCTGCATCTCTAGCTGGATTATATCTTTTCCCATCTATACCCATTACATCAGTTATTGCTACGACTAAAACACCCTTAGTATTTAATCTTACACCTATGGCATTTCCTCCTGGAACTAGATATTTTCTATCTACTACATTTATATCTAATTTTTTTACAGGTATTAATCCTAAAAGCTTTAATTGGTATTCTGCTCCACCCTCATCTATTCCATCAATTTTATAGGTTTTTCTAAATCTATTATTTACATTATCTTGCTGAACCGATTGCATGATTATGTTTTCATCATTTAAACCAGTTAATGAAAAGGGAAATATTACTTCTAAACTTCTATTTTCTCCTATGGGTATTTTAATTTCATTAGGGTGGTTTGATAGGCTTAAAATTTGTATTACATAAAAAAAAGCCAATAGTAAAATCATTAAGGAGAATATTTTTCGACCTTCAGAATATCTACCCAAGCACAATCACTCCCCTATTTCGCCTTTTTCTTATTCACCTCCATAAAAAATTTTATCGTAAATATAATTTAGCCTTTTTTCACTTTATTTATTCTATAAAAATTTATTTAATATGTTATTTAGTGCAAATTATTTTTTTGAATTTAAAATTATTGTAGGATTTCTCCATTAAAAAGTGGCCATTAAATGGCCACTTTGGAATTTCTTGAAATTATATGAACTTTTAAGATTTTAAACTTTTAGACATATCTAACATTTCTTTAGCATGAAGTCTAGTGGTATCTGTTAAATCCACACCACCTAAAAGCCTTGCCAACTCGTCAATTCTTTCATTATAGCTTAATTTTTTAACCTTTGTAACAGTTTGATTCTTTATAATTTCTTTTTTTATTAAAAAATGCGTATCTGCTAAAGCTGCTATTTGTGGTAAATGGGATATGGATATAATTTGGTGATTTTTAGAAATCATCTTGATTTTTTCTCCAACTATTTGTGCAGTCCTTCCGCTAATACCTGTATCTATTTCGTCAAATATTAAACAAGGTATATTATCTACATCAGCTAATATACTTTTAAAAGCCAACATAATTCTAGACATTTCCCCACCAGATACTATTTTAGACAGAGGTTTTAAATCTTCCCCTCTATTTGTAGATATAAGAAATTCTATCTTATCCCACCCATTTAAAGCAAAATAATTTAGTTTATCATATTTAACTTTAAATACTACATTATTCATATTTAAATCTTTCAATTCCTTAGTTATTAAAACTTCAAGTTTTTCACCTAATTTTTTTCTAATATTAGTTAATTTACTACAATCTTCTGCTAGATCCTTTTCAATGGCTGCAATTTTTTTATTGGATTTTTCAATTTCTTTTTCCATATTTATTAAAATGTTTAGCCTATTTTCAATGCTTTCTTTATAAACAAGTATATCATCTATAGTATTTCCATATTTCTTTTTTAAACTATTAATTTGATTTATTTTTTCTTCTAGAAGATTTAATCTATCCTGATTTAATTCTAAACTTTCTATATAATGCATCATATCTCTAGAGAGATCTTGTAACTGAAAATTTATATCATTTAATGTAGTGTTGAACTCCAACAAATGATTATCCAAATTTTTTATTTCATTAATTCTAGCAATTGCCTTATTTATACTGTCTAATACTGATATATAGTTATAATTACTAGTATTTAAAATATTGGCTACTTCAGCTAAATTATATGATATTGCTTTTATATTTGACATTTTTGTATATTCATTGAGGATTCCTTCTTCATCCCATTCAGATAGATTTGCTTCTATTATTTCATCTAATTGATATTTTAATAAATCTATTTCCCTATCTCTTTCTATATTGTTTAAAGAAAGTCTTTCAAGTTTTCTCTTCTCTTCATTTAGTATTTTATATTTATAACTAATATCCCTAATTAAATCCCTTAGATCTTCATCGCCAAAACTATCGATTAATTTAATATGATTATCAGTATTTAATAAAGATTGATGTTCATGTTGACCATGAATATCCACTAAATACGGTGTAATACTGTTTAACATTGCCAAAGTAACTGTTCTACCATTTAATCTAGATATAGAAGGTCCATTTGCATGTATTTCTCTGGATATTAAAAGGTAATTATTTGGATCCATATCTATACCAAAATCATTTAATAAAATATTAATTTTTTTAGGCTCTTCTAAATAAAACAAGCCTTCTATAGTAGCTTTGCTTTTCCCTGATTTAATTAAATCTTTACTAGCTCGTCCACCTAAAATCATGCTAATCCCTTCTACTATTATGGATTTTCCAGCTCCTGTTTCTCCAGTTAAAACATTAAATCCCCTAGTAAAATTAATTTTCAAATTATCTATAATAGCGAAGTTACTCATATTTAACTCGACTATCATATATATACCTCCAAATTATTTAAGTAGTTCTTTAATCTCCAATAGCACAGAATCTATGGAATTATTTTCTTTTATAGCAATAAATATAGTATCATCCCCTGCTATTATTCCCACAATATCATCATTTTTAAGATTTTCAATAGCCATAGCACATATTTGGGCAGCTCCAGGTAGAGTTTTTACAACTAAGATATTTATTGCTTTCTCTATAGACAAAACTGTAGATTTAAAAACTTTATTTAATCTTTGATCTATTCCATCTTTTTGGCTATCCATAGTTGCATATTTATACTTTCCATTAGAACCTAAAACCTTAACCAATTTTAATTCCCTAATATCCCTCGAAATAGTAGCCTGGGTTATGTCGATATCTTTTTTTAATAAATGTTCCGCTAACTCCTCCTGAGTTCCTATTTCAAGGTTTTCAATTATATCCAATATAATCCTTTGCCTAGTATATTTTTTCATAGTTTTCTCCTTCAATTAATCCCCTAAAGACTCGTGGGCAAGATTTACAACTTCGTGTATCTTTTTCTCACTAATTCCCATTATATCATTAGATTTTAATATATAAGCTAAAAACTCTATATTACCAGTACCACCCGTTATCGGAGAAAAGTCTAAGTCTACAACTTTAAGCCCCTCTCTATTACAAATATTAATTATAGACTTTAGAACCTCTATATGGGTATTTTTATCCCTTACTATACCTTTTTTCCCTACCTTTTCCCTTCCAGCCTCAAATTGTGGTTTTACCAATGTTACAATACTTCCTTCTTCAGATAATAATGTTTTAGCTACAGGTAAAACCAAGTTCAAGGATATAAAGGATACATCTATGGATATAAAATCCACAATATCACTTATATCCTCTTTAGTAATATATCTAATATTAGTCCTCTCCATTATTACTACTCTAGGGTCATTTCTAATTTTCCAATCTAATTGCCCATAGCCCACATCAATGGCATAAACTTTATTTGCCCCTTCTTTTAGCATGCAATCTGTAAAGCCGCCTGTGGATGCCCCTATATCCATACAAATTTTATCTTGTAGTTTAATATTAAAAGCTTTTATAGCTTTTTCTAATTTTAAGCCACCTCTACTGACATATGTAATAGGATTTTCTTTAATCCTAATGGGGGCATCTACCTCTACCTTTTCCCCTGCCTTATCAACTCTCCTATCTCCAATAAAAACAATTCCTTCCATAATTAGTGTTTTAGCTTTTTCTCTAGAGTCCACAAGCCCTTTTTCAAATAATAAAACATCTGCTCTTTTTTTTGCCATATAATCTCCCTTATCTACCATTATTCTTTTTATTTTTATCTACTATATTTAATCCTAGTTTCTTTTCTAAAAAATTTAACACTTTAGCTGCTTGAAATATAATTTTTTCCGAATTCATTATTGCTATAGATTTTCCAAAGGCTTTGCCTCCAACTGTAAAAGAGGCTATAAGTGCAGTAATTATTATACTTAATATGCTGGCATTTTTTAAATCATAAGTGTTAATTAATTTAAAAATTATTGTAGTTCCTAGGGAACCACTAATAATTCCAGATATATCTCCAATTACATCATTGCAAAAATTAGAAACCTGAGATGCATTTTTCACTAATTTAATAGCATATTTAGCCTCTTCCACTTTATTGGCTGCCATAGCATGAAATGGTATCTCTTTTGCAGTAGTTACTGCAATGCCAATAATATCAAAAAATATTCCAATTGAAATAACCAAAATTAATATTATAAATGCTAAAAATATATCTAGATTTTTTACTAAGGACTCTGTAATTATACTAAATACTATTGCCATAATAAAAGTCCAAAAACTTATGGCTCTTACCCAATTTATATTGTATTTGTCTTTAAAGCTAATTTCATCTTTTTTGTTCATTTAGGAATAAATCCTCCATAATTTATAATAATAAAAAAGTGGCAATCAAAACGTCCCCTTGCCAATCGGGTAGGAGGTAAATAATTATTTTATTTACCGACCTCCCCCACCACCGCA
>DAIMNI010000066.1:0-11715 GCA_036720245.1 Tissierellia bacterium
CGGAGCAACCTAATGTTTTTATAATTAAATGCGACAACTTACTTGACAAACACCGGATTATGATTTTATATATAATTATGTATTTTATACCTATGTGGTTTACAATTAAAATATTTATGCCACTAATTTATGGAGTAGAAAGTCAATTGGGAACTTTATGGAGTTTATTAATCGTAACTACAATTGGTCTAATATTTTTCTCTATATATTATCCCCTATATTTTAAATCGGAGGATGGATTAATGACTTTTAATCAAGTTTTCCGCCTTATAATAATATTTTCTCCTTCGATTATTGCGAGGTATGCTGGTAAACTACCTATGGATAAGGCTTTATATTTTATGGAGAAGATAGGGAATAAAAAAACAGGTATTCTTATTTTAGCATTGTCTTTTTTTATTTATTATATATCTTTGCAGATTTCTAAGAGGATTTATATGAGAAAGGAATTCTAATGTTTGGGAGGATAGTTAAGGCTATTTCCAAAGGGAGGTAGGGGAATGAAAGATAATGTTGATGTATTTATAATTTTAATAGGATGTTTATTCTTTTTAACAGGGGTCTATTATTGGTTAATACCAAAAATAAAGATAAAAAGTCCCAAATTAACAAAAGGTATAATTATATCGGTAGATACGGCTGTCCCAGAGCAAATGAAAAAAAACAATTCAAAATGGGCACTAATTGAGATTACTATAAATGATAAAAGATATATTTCATTGGAAAAGTTGCAGGTATCTATGAATAATAAAATAGGGGACTTTATAGAAGTAATATATGATGAAAAAGATCCTGAAAATATGGTTATTAAAAAAAGAAATTACATAGCAATTATGTTTGTTTTAATAGGAATGGTTTTGATAATATATAAAATTTTTTTAAAAAGATAAGATAGATATGACAAAGAACTACCACTGTTCTATCCAAAGTAATTTTCCAATGGAAGTAATTGATGGTGCAAAAGGGGCTATCCCTATTGCACCTATTGTATCCGCTGTTTGAATTTTTAATTGTAGTATTCTAAATTATCCCCAATTTGCTTTAGCAATTTCAAAAACACATCTATTTCCTCATAATCATTATACATTCCAAAGGATATTCTCACCATGCCAGGTCTTGGTAGTCCTTTATTTCTTTTTAATTCTTCTATATCCTCTAAGGAAGTTCCTAGTAATTTGTGTACATAGGGCTGGGCACAAAAACAGCCATTTCTAAGACCTATGCCTCCGTTTATGGAAAGTATCATAGCCACTTGATTATGATCTAATCCATTTACATTAAAGGATATAATAGAAACTTTATCTTCTACATTAGGTTCACCATATATATTAATATTTGGAATCTCATTTATTTTATCTAAGGCATATTTAGTTAAAGTTCTCTCATATTCCATAATATTTTCCATGCCAATTTCCTCAAGGGTTTCTAGAGATTTAGCCAAAGTTATGGCTCCAAATAAGTTGGGGGTTCCCGCTTCTTCTTTATAGGGCAGATCTCCCCAGATTACCTCTTTTTTGGTAACTAATTTTATGGTTCCACCACCTACTTCATCAGGCATTTTATCCATGAAAGCACTCCTAGGGCCAATTAATACACCAGTACCAAAGGGAGCATAGATTTTATGGCCTGAAAAGGCTAAAAAGTCTATAGGTTCTGGATAAGCCATATTTATACTATGATGTGGCACTAATTGTGCCCCATCTACTAGTATTTTAGCACCATATTTATGGGATAGTTTTGCTATATTATGTATTGGATTAATATAACCTGTTACATTAGATGCACCACTTATTGCTACTAATTTTACTTTTCCCATATATTTTTTAAGTAGGTATTCTAAATGATTTAGATCTAATCTCCCCTTTTCATCTATTCTTACATAATCTATAGGATATTTATATCTCCAGGGAAGAATATTGGAATGATGTTCCATTTCAGTAACTAGGACTATTCCATCTTGTATTATATCTTCTAAGGCATAGGAAAGTTTATTAATTGCCTCAGTGGTGTTTTTTACAAATATAGCTATATTATTATCCCTAGTATCAGCAGCTACAAATTTTAATACAATTTCCCTTGCCCTTTCATAATAATCTGATGATACAATAGATTTATAGCCAACTCCCCTATGAATAGAGGAATAATAGGGGGAGAAACTATTTATTTCCTCTATCACAGAAACAAGGGGGGGAGTAGTGGCGGCATTGTCGAAGTTTATATAGGGAATCATTAGACCATTGTCTAGGGGTACTAAAATATGATTTTGGACTAAATTTTTATACATTAACATCACCCTAAATTAAAGTTCATAATATTATTATATTTTTAATTTGTAAAAAGGTGATAGAATAATTAGCATATCTAAGCATTATAGATTATAATATAAATAGATGGATGAATGGGGTGTAAGAAAATGGAAGATAAAAAATCACTATATGCAGACCTTTCATTATTAGTAGTTGCCATTATTTGGGGCAGTGGTTTTGTTGTAACAAAAAATGCACTAGATCATATACTACCCTATTATTTGTTATCATTTCGTTTTATAATATCCTTTTTATTGATGGCTTTAGTGTTTTTTAAAAGACTAAAAAATATTAATTTTGGGGATTTTAAGGCTGGTTTTATTATAGGTATTTTTTTGTTTTTAGGTTTTGCAACCCAAACTGTAGGTTTAAACTATACAACAGCAGGAAAGCAGGCTTTTATTACTGCTACTAATGTAGTAATGGTGCCTTTTATTTATTGGGGCATATCTAAAAAGAAACCAGACATATACGAGGTCATAGCAGCTATACTATGTTTTATAGGGATAGGAATACTTAGTTTTGAATCTGGGCTAAAAATGGGCTATGGAGAATTTTTAACTTTTCTTTGTGCCATTTTCTTTGCCATTCATATATCAGCAATAGGTTATTTTGCAAAAAAGCATGATCCTATAATATTATCTATAGTTCAAATGTTAATTGCAGGTATACTTTCTATTATATTTACAATAATATTTGAACCTAAAGTGGAAAGTATTCCAAGAGAAGCTATAATCCCAATACTATATTTATCCTTATTTAGTACCTTGATAGCCTTTTTAATTCAAAATATAGCTCAAAAATATACGACTTCAACTCATGCTGCCATAATATTAAGTCTAGAGTCAGTATTTGGTGGGATACTTTCTTTAATATTTTTAAAAGAACCTTTTACCATTAGGTTTCTAATTGGCTGTATTGCTATATTTATATCTATTATTACCACAGAAACCAAATGGAATTTTATAAAAAAGGAAAGTTTTAATAAAAACTAATTGGAGGGATAAAGATGAAAAATAAAGGATTTGGAACTAAGGCAATTCATGGAGGTTATAAAAAAAATGATGTAGGGGCTCTAGCTACGCCTATTTATCAAACCTCTACTTTTATTTTTGATTCTGCAGAACAAGGAGGCAAACGTTTTGCTGGTGAAGAAGGTGGCTATATCTATTCTCGTTTAGGCAATCCAACTAATGCTCAAGTAGAAGAAAAATTAGCATTGCTAGAAAATGCAGAAGCCTGCGTATCTACAGCTTCTGGAATGGGAGCCATTGCCTCCTGTATATGGTCTATAGTAGAGGCAGGGGATCATATTGTAGCAGCTAAAACTTTATATGGCTGTACTTTTTCATATTTAAAGCATGGATTAGAAAAATTTGATGTAGAAGTAACATTTGTAGATATTACTAATCCTGAAGATATTAGAAATGCAATGAAAGAAAATACTAAAGTAGTTTATTTGGAAACCCCAGCTAATCCTACATTAGATATTTGTGATATAGAGGAAATTTCTAAAATTGCCCATGAAAAAGAAGATTGTATGGTAGTAGTAGATAATACTTTTTCCACACCCTATTTACAAAGACCTATAGATTTAGGAGCAGATGTAGTGGTACACTCTGCAACCAAATATTTAAATGGTCATGGGGATGTAATAGCTGGCTTTGTTTGTGGTAGTGAAGAATTTATAGAAAAGGTAAGATTATTTGGTATAAAGGATATGACAGGCGCATGTTTAAGCCCCTTTGATGCATTTTTAATTAATAGAGGAATGAAAACTTTAGAAATTAGGATGGACAGGCATTGCGAAAATGCTTTAAAGGTAGCTGAATTTTTGGAAAGCCATCCTATGGTAGAGAAAGTATATTATCCAGGGCTTAAAAGCTTCCCACAATATGAATTGGCTAAAAAACAAATGAAATTACCTGGAGCTATGATTTCCTTTGAAATTAAAGGTGGAGTGGAAGATGGCAAAAAAATAATGGATACAGTTAAATTATGTACATTAGCAGTAAGTCTAGGAGATGCGGAAACCTTAATTCAACATCCTGCATCTATGACTCATTCACCCTATGAGCCAGAAGAAAGATTAGAATCTGGCATTACTGATGGATTAATTAGATTATCTATAGGCTTAGAAACAGTAGAGGATATAATAGAAGATTTAGATATGGCATTAAATAGTATAATGTAGGCATGCTTTCGCAAGTTTTAAATTTTTAATTGTGAATTGTGAATTAAGGTCAGGGGACACACCTCTTGCAAGGCGGTCGAGCTTTCTGAGGAATGTCCCCACCGTATGTCTATCTTTCTGAGGGATGTCCGAGACTGCTGATAAAGTTTAAAATGTCATCCTGAACGTAGGCTCTGCACACCCATTGAATAGGCATAGGTAGTGAAGGATCTTTATTTCCTGCCATTTAGAGATCCTTCGCTTACGCTCAGGATGACAAAAAAAGTATTTTATCAGCGTCCTTGAATATCCTCATCATACTTTATTGCTAAAAAACATAGCCAAGCGATTCTTCCCCTTATTTGGATGTTTTAATAATTATTTACTTACCTGATTTTCTCTATACTGTGTCATAATCCCGGCAAATATTTCTGCTGAAGTTGGTGGTGTATAGGTAATGGAGTTAGCTCCTGCCTCTATGGTTTCTAAAATAGATGCTTCTGTAGGGCCCCCTGTTGCGATTATAGGAAGTTCTCTTCCATATTCTAGACGAATCTTTCTTACAATATTTGCAGTTTTAGAACCACCTGAAATGTTTAAAATTTTGGCTCCTGCATCTAATTTTCCTTTATAATCATCACATTCAGATACTACTGTAGCGATAACAGGTATATCTATTCTATTAGCCATTTTACTAATAACTGAATTAGCTGTAGGTGCATTAACTACTACTCCATAGGCACCCATTAATTCTGCTTGTAGAGCAATATCTACTGAACGTTTTCCAGTAGTAAGGCCTCCTCCTACTCCAACAAAAACTGGCACTGAAGCAACTTCTAATATAGCTTGAGTAATGGCTAATTGGGGTGTAAAGGGATAAACTGCAATTATGGAATTTGCATTGGTATTTTTAATAATAGCTACATCAGTGGAAAACAGTAAAGATTTAATTCTAGTGCCTAAAATTTTTATTCCAGATGCTTTATAAATTACTGGAGGAACCTCTATTATTCTGGATCTCAATTGGGTTTTAACTTCCGGTATATACTTTTCATTCTCCATTTTTAATCCTCCTTTTAAAATAAAATTAACTTTTATCAATTATATATACCCTATGTATTGTATTTATAACATGTATTAAATTCTTATTTTGGTGAAAATCCCCAGCGAATCCTTCACTAAGTAGTGTATCTATAGTATAATGAAATTATTACTAAACACTATGAGGGGATTTAGCATATGAGGGAATTAAGCAATCTAGGAGCCCTTTGGGAAACTTTAAGGAGTATTCTTCCTTTAACAGCAGTATTGGTATTTTTTCAAATAGTAGTACTTAGAAGGCCTATTAACTAAGATATAGTGAGGTGAAATATATGGATGAAGTGAAATGTATAATTGCCATTGTAGAAAGAGGCAAGGCGGATAAGGTAGTAAATAAGGCCAAAAAGGCAGGAGCAAAAGGAGCTACAATTCTCTATGGTAGAGGGACAGGACAAACTGAGGCATTAAAGTTTTTTAACATATATATTGAAGCATCTAAGGAAATTATCATTATACTTAGTGAAGATAACGATTACGAACCCATATATAATGCTATTGTGGAAGCAGGTAGATTAAAAGAACCTGGCACAGGCATAGTATTTACATTATCTGCAACAAATCTATTAGGGCTACATCATAGAGATAAAATAGAAAAATGAGGAGAGATTAAATAGATTGCCATTCTGATGCAAAAAAACTAAATTTGTGTTAAAATAGTCTTTGTACCAATACAGGAGGTTTTTAAATGACACAGAATGAAGAACTATTTGCAAAAGAGAAGGTGGGAAAACTTTTATTAAAATTTTCCATACCAGCTATAATAGCTCTATTAGTAAATGAATTATACAATATGGTAGATACCCTATTTGTAGGTAGAGTAATAGGGGGAAACGCCATAGGAGCTCTAGTAGTAGTATTTCCCATTCAAAGAATTGTGGCAGCTATTTCTATGATGTTAGCCATAGGTTCCTCTACTTTTGTAGCAAGAAAAAATGGGGAAGGAGACTACAAGGGTATAAATGATGTAATGAAAAACGGGATAAGTTTGGCTTTAGCCATAATGATTCCTTTAAGCATATTAACTTTTATTTTTAAAGATAATATTTTAATTATGCTAGGAGCAAGTGAAAATATTTTACCTTATGCCCACGATTATTTGTCCATAATTATATTTGGGAGTACATTTTTATGTCTAACTACTGTAATGGGCTATATAATGATGGCATTAGGAAATAGAAAAGTAACTGTAGCTAGTACATCCCTAGGAGCTATTTTAAATATTATTATAGACTATATATTAGTATTTAAATTTAACTATGGAGTAAAAGGTGCCGCTGTAGCCACAGTAGTATCTCAAATTATAGGATTTTTATATGCAAGTTATAAATTTAGAAATACAAATAAGGAATTTAATTTGTCCTTTGGTATTAATTTTAAAAGAGAAATTGTAATAGGCATTGTTGCAGTAGGGTTTTCTGCATTTATAGTAGAGGCAGAAGATGGAATATTATTAGCCATATTAAACAATTTACTACTAAATAATGTAGGAGATAATGGAGTAATAATCCTTGGGATCATATCTAAAGTATCCATGTTTATGTTTATTACAATGTTAGGAATTGGTGCTGCCATGCAACCTATAGCAGCTTATAATTTAGGGGCAAAAAATTATAAAAGACTTAAAAAGGTAATTAAGGAGACGATTATTTTTGCCTTTATTACATCGGCTATATTATGGGGTGTAAGTTTTATATTTGCAGAGGAAATTATATCACTATTTGTAAATGAAAGGTATCTAATTGTAGAATCGGCGAAGGCCTTTAGAGTAATGGTAGCAGTATTTCCACTACTTAGCCTATACTATGTAACTATATATTATTATCAGGCACTAGGATATGCTAAAACTTCTTTTTTAATTTCTATATTTAGACAGTTAATAGTAATGCTGCCTGTATCTTTAATACTGGTAAAAGTACTAAACTTAGGCGCCTTAGGAGTTTGGCTATCTTATCCTATTGCAGATCTTATATCTAGTATTGTCTCTATATTTTTAATTAAAAGAGCCTTTAATAGATTAAATGGGGCAGTAGAAAAGGCTGAAATTAAAAAGAAATATAAAATTAGAGATATTGGGGAAGATATGGTATAGATAAAAACTATCTGGTAGAAAAATCAGATAGTTTTTTTAATGGCTAATTAAGGGGCATTAGGTGATACTGGGAATATGAATGTAACAGATTATGTATTTTGTTACATAGTTTAAACTTTATAATTCTGAAAATATAATAATTACTTTAAATAAATTTAAAAATATTAAAAAATATGTTATAATTTAATGTATTATTTTATTATTATTAGACTATTATGTTACATTAGAAAGGAGTTTTATTTTTGACTGTAGAACCTATTAGAGATAGGAAAAAGATCGACCAAATGTACTATTATTTAAAAGGTAAAGACTCAAAATATGGAGTATTGTTTAAATTTGGATTAAACACAGGTCTTAGAATAAGCGATATATTACCATTAACAGTAGGGGATATTTATAATAATAATGGGGATTTTAAAGATTATTTAGTTTTAAAGGAGCAAAAAACTACTAAAGAGAAAAAGATCAAATTAAATGATGCTATAAGAAAAACATTGAATGATTACGTAAATGAACAAAAATTAGAAAACAATAATTATTTATTCTATAGTAGAAAAGGGGGTCATATAGGTAGAGTACAGGCTTATAGAGTTATGAAAGAAGCTGCCGAAGCCTTAGGTGTTGAAAATTTTGGTACTCATAGTTTAAGAAAAACCTGGGGATATTGGACTTATAAATTATCAAAATACAATATAGGATTAATAATGGATACTTTTAATCATAGCTCCCAATCTATTACATTAAAATATATAGGTGTAAGTCAGGATCAAAAAGACGAATTATATTCCATAGTACAATTTTAGACAAAAAAAGAGATGCTTCTACAAATTCAGGCATCTTTTTTAAGTGTTTTAAAAATTTTTCGACAATTTTGTAAAATAATGTGATATAATGGCATTAGATTTTAAAATCATGTTCATGTAACAAAATACATAATCTGTTACCTGATAATTTATGTAAAATAATAAATTTTAGTTACCAGCAAAGGAGGGGTGATTATGCTAGAGAAAATAAAAATATTAGTTGTTAGTAGCTTAATGGCAGAGTATAAAAATATAAAAGGAATACTAAATCCTTTAAAAGCTTTTGAGCTAGATTATACAAACAATATAAGAGATGATGGAAATAATTATGATTTCATAATTTTAGATTTAGATTCCATTCAGGAGGATAAGGCAAAGGGGGTTTTAGACGTATTTACTGAAAGTAATTGCAAATCGAAAATTATATTAATATCAAGTATAGAAAAAGGCACTCTAATAACAAAAACAAAAAAATCAGATGATTTAATTATCTTACCTAAATCAACTTTGAAAGACAATTTAATAGATTGCATATATAAACTAATAATTCAAGGCGTAGAATTTATATAAAAATATTTTAAGGAGAGAGGGGGTTTTAGAATGGATGAAAAATTTAAAACTAAAAAGAATAGGGAAAAAAGTATGAAGAGAAATATTATAATTGCTTTTATCTTATTATTTTTATTTACAAACCTAATATTGGGGACAATGTTCTATAGGAGTACATATAGAGAATTAATAGGACAAACAGAAGATAATTTAATAAAATTAGCTGAAATTAGCACAAAAACCATAGAAAGCCACATTGATGGAGAATTTAAAGTGTTAGAAACTATAGCAGCCATAGATATAATGGAAGATGCAAGTATAACTATAGAAGAAAAACTAGAAATATTAAAAGATGAGAAGGAGAAAAATGATTATCATATTATGGGAATTGTAGATACATCGGGAAATGTTCTATCTACCAATGGGGAAAAGACTAATATAAAGGATAGAGATTACTTTGTAAACGCTTCTACTAATGGCAGGGGAATATCAGAACCTTTAGTAAATAAAGTTGATGATACGGTTGATATTTTTTTAACAGTTCCCATTAAATCTCAGACTAAAACAATAGGATATATATTAGCAGGCTTAGAAGGGGAGTTTCTCACCTCCGTAGTAGAAGATATCCAATTTGGTGAAAGTGGAAAGGCATTTATGATTTCCAAGGATGGAACTTTAATTGCAGATGAAAATAGAGATTTAGTTCTAAATATGGATAATAATTTTGAAAATGTAAAAGAAGACCCAGGGTTAGAAGAACTAGTGATGTTAGAAGAAAAAATGATAAAAGGAGAAATAGGTGTAGGAACATATTCGTACAATAAAGAAAGAAAAGTATTAGGTTATGCACCTGTAACTAGCACCAATTGGTCTATAGGCGTAAATATTTTAGAAGCTGAAGTTTTAAAGGGATTATATAAAATAAGGAATATTGTACTAATAGTAAGTCTAATCTCAATAGTCATTAGTTATATAGTAATGAACTATATTATGAATAAAATATTAAAACCTGTGGAATTACTTGATAAAAACTTAGGTCAAGTAGCTGAGGGAGATTTAACTGTTAAAGTTTCCGACGAATTTTTAAAATTAGACCACGAGTTTGGAAGATTAGCCAGGTCTGAACAAAAACTTATAGATTCTACCAATCAAGTGATTGGGGGAATTAAAGGTATGGGGGAAGGTGTAGAGGCTAATTCTATGGACTTATCAGCTGCCTCTCAGCAATTAGCAGCTTCATCAGAGCAGGTGGCTACAGCAGTTCAAGAAATAGCAAAAGGATCAGAGTTCCAAGCCACTAATTTAATAGAAGTAAACAATATATTAACTCAGTTTGATAAAGATTTAGGAAATATGTTAGGATCCATTAAAAATGTAGATAGTTCATCTAGAGAAATATACAGTGATATAGAAACAAGTGATGAAAATATGCAAAATTTAAACAGTACCATAGAGGATACAACAAATACTTTTATGAGCTTTATAGATAAAATATTAGAATTAGGTAATAGTATTGTGGAAATAGATAAAATCACAGAATTAATTAATGAAATATCAGAACAAACTAATTTATTAGCTTTAAATGCTGCAATAGAGGCAGCTAGGGCTGGGGATTCTGGTAGAGGCTTTGCAGTGGTAGCTGAAGAAATTAGAAAATTAGCAGAGAAAACTAAAACTTCTATAGAAGATATAGATAATGTAATCCATAAAATTCGTGGAGAAGTGGCCAGTATAAATAATTCTATAGAAGACATTAATAAAGAAATGGGAAATCAACAAGGGGTAGCTATAACTACTATGGATATATTTAAAACTGTAATGGGCTCCATTAGAAATATGGTTAGTCAAATAACAAATATAAATGAATCTACAATACATGTAAACGAAGGCAAAGAGATAATACTTGAAAAAATAGAGGATATATCATCAGAGGCTCAAGAGGTATCTGCAGCTTCCCAAGAAATTGCAGCTTCAGCTGAAGAAATGAGCTCATCAGTGGAAGAAGTAGCTGCCTCAGCAGAAAGCTTAAGTGGAATGACAGAGGCAATGATGGAGGAAGTAAATAAATTTAAAGTATTAAATAATTAAGGGGATGGTTTAACCATCTCTTTTTTTAATTAAAAATCCTTGACTAAGCGTATGCAAAGTGTTATTATAAAAGTGAAGTGATACAGTACACAATAAGTACTGTACCCATACATAATATTATGATTCAAGGAGGACTTATTTATGAAAAATAATAATTTAAAACTATTAACAAGATATGCCATACTTATAGCTATGACAACAGTAATGACCATGGCGATTCGAATTCCTACAGTTGGAACAGAGGGTTATCTAAATTTGGGAGATATGGTAGTGCTTTTAGCGGCTCTTATGCTAGGTAAAAAAGGTGGTTTTATAGTAGGGAGTTTTGGCTCTGCTATGGCAGATTTATTAACTGGATATACCCATTATATACCTATTACCTTTGTAGTAAAAGGGCTAGAAGGACTTATAGCAGCAAGGCTTTTAGAAACCAAAATAGGCAGTAAAAAGCCCATATTTGCTACATCGATAGCTGGAATATTTATGGCCTTTGGATATTTTATTCCAGAAACTTTTATGTATGGCAAAGCAGCCATAGCCTCTATACCAGGAAACATTATGCAAGGATTAGTAGGAGCTATTACTTCTGTGGTATTATATAAGGCT
>DAIMNI010000067.1:0-11533 GCA_036720245.1 Tissierellia bacterium
TACCAAGCCCGTAGTGGACTTTCACCACCAAGTTGTTGCCCATGCTGGGCACACCAATAAAAGGAGATGAGAGATCATCTCCTTTTATTTACCCATTTTCATCTGAATTTCAAGATTTAAGTCTCGATAGCAAGACATAATTTTCCCTAAAAGTCCTATTATTAATACAAAATAAAATCAATTAGGAAAATGGTCTCGCAAGGCCTCATGTCTACTGGTCTATATATTTGGCATGAATATTGCAAACATTATTAATTAACTGATAATTTCTAAAATTGCGAAAGGGGGAAAATTGGTTTTATTTTAAGCTTTCTTACTATTATTAATAATTTATAGGGGGGTAAAAAAGGAAAATGAGTGAGCAGAAAGCTATTAAAAAGAAAAAATTTCTTGGTTGGTATTTTGACACACCTCTTGTGTGGAGAGTTTTAATTGCTTTAGTTTTAGGTGCTATAATTGGTATTATTGTTGGGCCAGATATTGCTGTGATTGAACCACTAGGAGCTTTAATGCTTAGATTGTTACAAATGGTAGTTCTTCCTTTAATATTTTTTGCTATTGTAGTTGGAGTTGGAGGTACACCAGCTTCTAAAATGGGTAGGATTGCTGGAAAAATCCTCGTATACTATATTGTAACTACAGTATTTGCTGCAAGTTTTGGTATTGCCCTAGCCCATATAATCAAACCAGGAATGGGTGCTAGTCTTTCAGGAGCAGCTGCAGGGGCAGAGGCTGTGGTAGCACAAAGTGTACCAATTAGCGAAATGTTTTTAAATCTTATACCTAATAATGTGGTTGGTGCATTTGTAGAAGGCTCTTATTTGCAAATATTATTCTTTGCACTATTCGTCGGACTTGCTATTTCCTTCCTAAGGGATAGTAAAAATGAAAGAACTGTAAAAGTAGTAGAGTCTGTTTTTGATGTATGTGAGGGCGGATCTGAGATAATGTTTACTATTACTCAGGCAGTTCTTGAGTATACTCCAGTAGGAGTATTTGCTTTAATAGCTGTAGTATTTGCTCAAGAGGGAATTGGTGTAATAGGATCCCTTGGAAAATTAATAGCAGCCTGCTATATAGGTTATGCATTCCAATTATTTATAGTATATTCAGCATTGCTTAAAGGGGCCAAACTTAGCCCTAAAACCTTCTTCTCTAATGCAAAAGATGTTATGTTAATGGCTTTTGCTACAAGAAGTAGTAACTCAGTTTTACCATTATCTATGACAACAGCAGAAGAAGATTTAGGTGTTTCTAGAACTGTAAGTGGCTTTACACTTCCTCTTGGAGCACAAGTAAACATGGATGGAGAAGCCTATTATCAAATTATTTCAGTATTTTTTATTGCTAATGCTATAGGTCTTCATCTTTCTGCAGGACAACAATTTTTAATGGTTCTAGTAGTTACCCTTGGTTCTATAGGTACTGCAGGTGTTGCTGGTGCTGGACCTGTAGTATTACTAGCAGTTATGGAAATGGTAGGTATACCAGTATCACAAGCAGGTACTCCAGCTGCAGCTGCATTTGCCTTAATACTAGGAATTGACGTAATCCTAGATATGGGTAGAACCATGGCAAATGTTACTGGTGATTTAGTTGGAACTTGCATAGTTGCAAAATCTGAGAATCTAATGGATATGGATAAGTGGAAATAAAAATAATTAGGTTCTAAAAACAAGATTTGGATTAGGCCTATAGTATTATTAATAGTACTTGGGCCTAATTTTTACAAGAAAGTTCTACAAACATTGGCACACAAATTGTGTACCTATATAGTTAGAAAAAGTAATAGGATAAGGCAGAGGTGATAGTATGGAGGGCAAAATTTTTAATATACAGAAATATTCTATACATGACGGGCCGGGAATAAGAAATACGGTTTTTATGATGGGGTGTCCGCTAAGTTGTTGGTGGTGCCATAATCCAGAAAGTCAAAGTTTAAGGGAGCGGTTAATGATATTTCCCAATAGATGCATTGGCTGTATGGCCTGCATAGATGCTTGTAGTCACGGAGCTATTAGGGAAGCTGATGGCATGGTAATTACTGATAGAAATAAGTGTAAAAATTGTGGAGATTGTACTCATGTTTGTTACCCAGGAGCAAGAGAAATGTCCGGGGAAACTAAGACTGTTGAAGAAGTAGTAGGAGAAGTATTAAAGGATAGAGATTTTTTTGAACAATCTGGGGGTGGAGTTACTTTTTCCGGAGGAGAGCCTCTAATGCAAACGGATTTCTTAATTGCATTGTTACAGGAGATGAAAAAACATGAAATCCATACCACAGTAGATACTAGTGGTTTTGTATCTAAAAAGGCTATAGAAAAGGTAAGCAAATATACAGATTTATTTTTATTTGATTTAAAACATATGGATTCTGTGGAACATGAAAAATATACAGGTGTAACTAATAATATAATATTAGATAATTTAAAGTTTTTACATGATATAGGGAAAGAAATTATTATTAGAATACCCATTATACCAGGGGTAAACAATAGCGAAGAAGATTTAAAATCATTTAGAGATTTTATAAGAACTTTACCAAATATAAAAGAAGTAAATCTTTTACCTTATCATAAAATTGGAGAAGAAAAATATAGAAGGCTAGGTATGGATTATAAGATGTCTGATGTAGAAGAACCTAGTGATGAGGAAATGGATTTTGCCCTTCAAATATTTAAGGAAATAGGGAAGAAGGTTCAAATAGGAGGATAGCTGTGGACAGAGGCTTAGAAAATAAATCATAAATATTTATGATTTAAAATATATATTTCAAATTTAATCTTTGCATAGAGCATGAAAGGGAGGGTTTTTTATGAATGAAAGGGTTAGGAAGTTAAGACAAGAAAGTTTAGAAGCTGTTCCAAGAATTTCTCTTGAACGAGCACAGATTGTAACTAATGCCTATAAAAAATATCAAGGAAGGGTTTCCGTACCAGTTTTAAGAGCCTTAACTTTTAAAGAATTATGTGAGAAAAAAACCATATGTATAAATGATGGAGAGCTTATAGTAGGTGAAAGGGGGCCAGAGCCAAAAGCTACACCAAATTATCCAGAATTGTGCTGCCATACTATGGAGGACTTTGACATTATAGATAAACGAGAGAAAGTGTTTTTTAAAATAGATGAGGAAGCTAGGAGAATTCAAAAAGAAGAAATAATACCCTATTGGCAGGGAAAGTCTATGAGGGATTTGCTATTTAGTCAAATGACAGAAGAATGGATAGATTGTTACAATGCGGGTATGTTTACAGAATTTATGGAACAAAGGGCACCAGGCCATACTGTGGTAGATAATAAAATATATAATAAGGGGTTTTTAGATTTTAAAAGGGAAATAGAAGAAGAAATAGAAAAATTAGATTTTATCAATGATCTAGATGCCTATGATAAACATGAAGAACTTAAGGCTATGTCTATTGCTTGTGATGGAGTAATTGCTTTTGGGAAACGCCATGGAGAAGAGGCCAAGAGGCTGGCTAATTTAGAAAAGGATCCAATAAGGAAAGAAGAATTATTAGAAATTGCAGAAGTTTGCAATCATGTACCTGCAAATAAACCGAGAAATTTTAGGGAAGCATTACAAATGTATTGGTTTGTACATTTGTCTGTAATTACAGAATTAAATACTTGGGATGCTCTTAGTCCTGGAAGACTAGATCAGCATTTATATCCTTTCTATAAAAAAGGTATAGAAGATGGCAGCTTAACGTATGAAAAGGCTAAAGAGTATTTGCAGCTTTTTTGGATTAAATTTAATAATCATCCAGCACCACCAAAGGTAGGGGTTACATTAAATGAAAGTGGGACTTATACAGACTTTGCACAGATATCAAGTGGTGGAGTTAAAGCTGATGGTACTGATGGGGTAAATGATGTAAGTTATATTGTATTAGAGGTAGTTAAAGAAATGAAATTGGTTCAACCAAGTGCTAGTGTTCAATTGAGCCAAAAGAACCCAGATAAATTCTTAAGAGCTGTAGTGGATGTAGTTAAAGAGGGAGGAGGTCAACCTTCCATATTTAATACTGAAACTATAGTAGAGGAAATGTTAAGGGCAGGAAAATCTATAGAAGATGCTAGATGTGGCGGTACTAGTGGTTGTGTAGAAACAGGAGCCTTTGGCAAGGAAAGTTATATATTAACTGGTTATTTAAACTTAGTTAAAATAATGGAAATAACCCTTAACAATGGAGTGGATCCACAAACTGGTAAGACTTTAGGTTTAAAAACAGGGGATCCAAGAGAATTTGAAACCTTTGAAGAATTAATGGAAGCTTATGAAAAGCAAGTAAATCATTTTGTAGATATAAAAATAAGAGGAAATAATGTTATCGAAAGATTGTATCAAAAATATATGCCAGCACCATTCCTATCAATAATTGTAGATGATTGTATCAAAAATGCCAAGGACTATAATGCAGGTGGAGCAAGATATAATACCATGTATATTCAAGGGGTAGGTACTGGTACATTAACTGATAGTTTATCTAGTATAAAATATCATGTATATGATGAGAAGGATTTAACTATGGATGAACTATTAAAAGTACTAGAAAATAATTTTGAAGGGGAAGAAAGAACAAGACAATTATTATTAAATAAAACCCCTAGATATGGAAATGATGATGATTATGCAGATAATATAATGAAACAATTCTTTGATATATTTTATAATGCAGTAAATGGCAGACCAACTGTAAAGGGTGGAATATATAGAATTAATATGTTACCTACTACATGCCATGTATATTTTGGCTCTGTTACAGGAGCTACACCAGATGGGAGAAAGGCCCATGAACCTCAATCTGAAGGAATTTCTCCAGTACAAGGTACTGATAGATTGGGGCCAACAGCAGTAATTAAATCTGCTTCTAAAATGGATCATGTAAAAACAGGGGGTACTCTACTAAATCAAAAATTTACACCTGATTTATTAGAAAATGAAATGGGAGTTAAAAATTTAATGCATTTAATTAGAACTTATTTCAAATTAGGTGGACATCATATTCAGTTTAATATAGTATCTGCAAATTTATTAAGAAAAGCTCAATTAAATCCAGATGAACATAAAGAT
Source organism: Tissierellia bacterium (assembly GCA_036720245.1). GTDB lineage: Bacteria > Bacillota > Clostridia > Tissierellales > Tepidimicrobiaceae > JAAZMA01. Next base: position 5,078 of record DAIMNI010000067.1, read on the forward strand.
TTAATAGTAAGAGTTGCAGGATATAGTGATTATTTCAATGATTTAAATGAAGGATTACAGAATGAAATAATAGCTAGAACAGAGCACAAAAATTTCTAGATAGAGTTTTTAGATAAACCAGGGGAAAAGAAAGGATTCCCCTGGTTTATTTAAATATCAATTTTTAGTCAATTTTTTCAAAGAAAAAGAAAATTATGTTGATTGACATAATCTAATAAATTTGTTATACTATTTAATGCAGAAAACTAAATATGGGGGCGAAAAGGTTTCGACGGGGATGTGGAACCAGGAGTAGCGAGTCGTTGTCGCCAAGCAACGTTAAAAGTGGCAACTTAAATTAAACGCAGACGATAATTACGCATTAGCTGCTTAGTAAAGTAGCTCGTCCTACTCAAGAATCCCACGACTTGAGATAGGGCGCCAACTTAGTGGGGAACCGAGCCTTACAAAGCTTTGAGTAAGGAACGGAACTTATGAAGCTACCAAAGCTTGAATCCTGTCAGTAGGGGTCAAGTGGAGGGAATGAAAAATTACTGACTGCACTCGGAGAAATTCCTGTGGAAATGTTTTCGGACGTGGGTTCGATTCCCACCGCCTCCACCATAAAAGAACTTAAATATTGATACAATAGAAACTCCTTGATTTCAAGGGGTTTTGTTATTTTTTAAGGGAAAATTAACCAAAACACAGGGGGACGGTTCTCCTGTGCTATTATGAAAGGTCAAAGGATAATTTCTTTCTGGATTTTTTTATTCCAAACAATGCATATGGTGTATTTGTTAGCGTTAATCGAATATTGCTAAGTTGTATTAAAGTTTAAGCTAGGATTTTTATATAGCAAATAGGAATAGTATATTATTCCTATTTGCTATATAATACAATTAAAGCAATAAAAGTAATAGGAAAACAAATTCATGGAGGTAGGATCATGAATTGTATTCTTTGCAAGGCTAATTTAACAAAAGGAAGGGTAAATCATATTGTTGATTTAGGGGAAGGAATAATCATTATAAAAAATGTGCCTGCCAACATCTGTGATCAGTGTGGTGAATATTACTTGGATACTAAAACAGCCCTAGAAATAGAATCTATGGTAGATGAAATAAAGAAAAACAAGGCAGAAGTATTTATTGTAAATTATGATGAAATGGTAGCTTAATGGCATAAGATGATGATAAAACTAAAATTAAATAGGAATCATCATAAAAATCAGAACCCACTGGTTTAAAGGTTATAAAGCCTGAGACTAGCGGGTTGCTTTTTATTTCAAATAAAATTTAGTAGAAATTAATTAATATATTTGATAGGATAAAGGAAACCAAGGATATGGGATTGAAATAATTGATGTATATATAGAAATGTGCGAACTAACTCAAAGTAGGGGGTATCAATATAATGAGCACTGTACAGTATTAATTCAATGAATATAAAATGAGAAATAATAGAAAATAAAGATAATTTTTAGGAGATATAACAATGAAAGAGATAGATTATAAATCTAAATTTTTGGAGTCTGAAAATATTTACCTTAGGCCTTTTATAAAAGACGATATTGATTTTTTCACCAAATGGTATAACGATTTTGATACAAGATCAAAAATCGGGGCGGTAGATCCTACTAGTTCTCTAGAAGCAGAAAAAATCATTGAAAGAAGTGATAAAGACAGCGTTTGGTTTGCTGTTGTTAAAAAATTAGATAACAAAGTGATTGGTGAAACAGGCCTCTTAAGGATGTTTCCTGCTTGGGCAACAACGGATTTAACAATTATACTCCCAGATAAAGAGGATCAGCACAAAGGCTATGGAACAGAAACAATTAATCTTATGATGGATTATGCTTTTGGATATCTAAATTTTAATAGGATATCTATAGGAGTAGTAGGTTTTAATGATAACGCTTTGAGTTTTTACAAGAAAGTTGGTTTTAAACAAGAAGGTATTCAAGAAGAAGGTTACTACTACAATTACAAATATTATGATTTTGTTATGATGAGAATTTTAAAAAGGGAGTTTATAGAACTAAATAAGAAATAGCAAAAACTATCACGTTCAAGTTTAAAGAATGGGGGTCAGATTGACCTCCATTCTTATTGACAACTTTCATTGTATATCAATACTATATGTAGCAGGTATGGAAAATTCTTATTAAATTCAACAGGAGTAGTTAGTAAGGAAGAAAGATTTTTACATTGATTTAATCATATTGCTAGAAAATATTAAAAAACCTTTGTAGGTAGGCGCATACAATTTAGTATTAATCGAATATTGCTAAATTGTATTAAAACTTGAGTCATTATACATAAAAGAAGATTAGAAAAGTATCGTTGCAATCGTTATGCAACGATACTTCATTTTTTATCAATGTTTGCAACGATAAACAGAACAATTGACTTATCGTTGCAAATATATTATATTTAAAATGAGATCTTATTATAAATATAGGGGGTTTTAACTATGGAAATAAAAGAAAAATATAATCTAGAATTTAAAAAGGAAATCACAAAAACTTTCTTAAAAACTGTCAGTGCATATTCAAACTATAATGATGGGGAAATAATATTTGGGATGGATGATGATGGCAATATAGTAGGTCTAGATTCTATAAAAGAGGATTGCTTAAGAATAGAAAATATGATAAATGATTCTATTGATCCAGTCCCCGATTTTAAAATTGAGGTAAGGGAAATAAACGATAAAAGTATTATTGTTCTAAGTGTTAAAAAAGGTAGCGACACACCCTATTATTATAGAGGGAAGGCTTATAAAAGATCAGATACGGCTACTTTAGAAGTAGATAGATTTGAATTAAGGAGATTAGCTATAGATGGCATAAATATGGACTATGAAGAAAGAAAGGCATCATCCCAAAATCTAGATTTTAATATATTAGAATCAAAGCTAAAGGAAAAACTAGGGATAGAAAATATAAATTTGGATATTTTAAAGACTTTAAATTTATATAATAAAGCTGGATATTATAATATTGCTGGGGAGTTACTAGCGGATAAAAACAATTTGGATTTTTCGGGAATAGATATAGTTAGATTTGGAAGAGATATTAATCAAATTTTATATAGAGAAACAATTAGTAATAAATCCTTATTATTTCAATATGACAGGGCCATAGAGGTTTTTGAATTGTATTACCAGTACGAAGAAATAGAAGGATATAATAGATTAAAAAAGGAATTAATTCCAAAAGAGGCATTTAGGGAAGCATTGGCTAATGCAATAGTTCATAGGGTTTGGGATGTAAATTCATATATACAAATTTCTATGTATGACGATAGAATAGAAATAAATTCTCCAGGGGGATTGCCAGAGGGCCTTTCAAAAGAAGAATATTTATATGGAGGTATTTCCGTATTAAGGAATCCCATAATAGCCAGTGTCTTTTATCGATTAGATTTAATAGAAAAGTTTGGAACTGGGATAATGAGAATAAATAATGAATATGTGGATGGTATTGTAAAACCATGTTTTGAGATTAGCACAAATTATATAAAAATAATTTTGCCAGTTAAGGAAATGAATAAATTGAATCTATCAGAAGATGAGATTATTATCTATAACATAATGAAGACAGAAATAGAACTTTCAAGGGTAGAATTAGATAAAGAATCTGGCTTTGATAAGTCTAAAACTCTTAGAATTATAAACAATCTCATAGATAAAAATATGATACAAAAACTAGGGAAAGGCCCAGGCACAACATATAGATTAAGATAGAGATAAAATTATTTAACAGAAGAAGGATATATAAAATACTTTACTATTTGGTTTGTGAAAACACAGAGGGACAGTTCTCTTGTGTCATTATTATAAACATCTATTAAAATATTGGGGGGAAAGAAAGTATGAGTGATAAGTTAAAATTTGATGATATAAAACACCTTCATTCAATAAACAATGTTGATGATGAATTAGTTCTTGATTTAATTAACTCAATTATGGAAAGGGGCTGGCAAGGATGCCCAATATTAATTTACAATGGGGAGTTGTTGACAGGTAGTCATAGATTAATTGCTTTGAAAAATATTGCAGTTTTAAATCCGAATGAAAAAGTGTTACAAGAGTATGTTGCTCTTGATGTAACCGATATTGTCAATAGAAGAATTTTAGAATTAAGTGATGACGAGTTTGAATATGGCATTGACTATAGTGATCTTGGACTACTTTTTGAAGGAACAGAAATTGAAAAGTATAAAGATGAAATTAAGGAATGGTAATAGAAACAGGAACACATAGTACCAGGTAGGCAAAAATATCAAGATTTGCTTTGAAAAACAATCTAACAAAACAAAAACTATCATGAAAAATCAGGACCCGCCGGTTTAAAGGTTATGAAACCTAAGACTAGCGGGTTATTTTTTTATTCCAAATAAAATTTAATAGAAATTAATTAATATATTTGATAGAATAAAGGAAATCAAGAATATGTTATTAAAATAATGGATGCAAATATCTTAAATAACGTGAATCAAAGATTATTTATATAGTATAAAGAAGGGGAAGTTGAAATCATGGATAAAAAGGATAAGGAAAATAAAAATACGGAGATTGATGATGAAAACAACGACAGTTTTGAAGAGAATGAAGAAGATAATTATTTGGCAGTAGGAATGTGTCTAGGGATGTGTCTTGGAATGACCATAGGTCAGTTGCTTTTTAAAAATTTAGGCGTGGGTATGGGTATTGGTATGCTTTTAGGAGGGGCAATTGGTTCAAGCATAAAGCAGGAAGAATAATTGAGATTAAATGGCATCCATATGAGTTATATTGTTAAGATAATAACGGATATGAAAAAGAAAGGATAAAGATTATGAAATATGAAATTATACATTTACCAAAAGAGAAATGGAAGGGAACTATAATTCCAATAAAGTATAAAACAGATAAATATTATGATGTTATAGTAAATAAAAAAAATAAAGGATTTGCTATTGAGATAGAAAAGAAAGATTTTGCAGAGCCAGTAACTCATACACCAGAAGAATATGATTTTCCAGATAAGTTATATGAAGATCACTGGGGGAATGCTTATGCTTGGGGAGTGTTAGTTAATGATGAATTAGTTGCTGCAATTGAAACTGATCAAGAATTATGGTCTAATCGTCTAAGAATTACAGAACTTTGGGTGGTAGAAAAATATCAAAAACAAGGAATAGGTCATACGTTAGTTGAGATGGCGAAGGAACAAGCAAGAAGAGAACGTCGTCGAGCTATTATACTAGAAACACAATCTTGTAATGTTAATGCAGTAGATTTTTATCAGCATGAAGGCTTTAGCTTGATTGGTATGGATACTTGCTGCTACAAGAATAATGATTTACAAAGAAAAGAAGTAAGATTAGAATTTGGATGGTTTCCAGAAGAAAAGAAAAGATTAAATCATGAAGAAATAGAAATTAGAATGGAAACGAGGGATGATTGGTATAATGTAGAGTTAATGACACAGCACGCATTTTGGAATAAACATCATCTTGGATGTGATGAACATTATCTTGTACATAAATTACGTCAAGATAAGGACTATCTTCCAGAACTAAGCAGGATAGCAGTAAAGGATGGAGAAGTAATAGGATGTATAATGTATTCAAAGGCACGAGTTGTTGATGGGGCAGATACACATGAAATTATAACCTTTGGACCCCTTTGCGTAGAGCCTAAATGGCAAGGATGTGGAGTTGGCGAGCTGTTATTAAGGGAAACAATGAAATTAGCTGCAAATAAAGGGCATAAAGGTATTGTAATTTTTGGAGAACCAGATTATTATCCTCGGCTAGGATTTAAAACATGTGATAATTTTAATATTACAACCGCCGACGGTAAAAACTTTGATGCATTTATGGGAATTGAATTATCAGAAGATAGTATGAAAGGCATAAAAGGAAAATTTTGTATATCAGAAGTTTTTGAAAATCTTCCAAAGGAGGAAGTGGAAGAATATGATAAAAGATTCCCACAACTACAAAAGTTAAGATTTCCAGGACAATGGGATTAATTAAATATTAAAATATAGAATCTACCATAAAAGGGAGAGAAATTTGTTTTAAATCGAAAAAAGCTGAACTCTATCAATATCTTTCTTGGGATATGTGTAAAAGTATAAAAGTAGAAGAAATATTTACTAGGGGTCCTGAAGAACTTAAAGATACAGACAAATTTATGGAGGAATGGATTGCTTTTCTAAAAAATACGGATGGAGATATGGCAGGAAACTTGCTTTTAGAGGCTTGTATGTATCAAGGGAGCATCGATCTTTTATGCAAAGTGGCTACAGAGAAATCATCAAGACATCCTATTTTATATAAATATGCTTGTGAATATCTGCTAAGTAAAAATGAATGGATTAAGTGTGAAGAATTAGGAATGAAAGCCGTTGATGTATTGCCTGAACATCTGATTATTAGGGGAGAAGTTGCAGATTTAACTGCAAAAGCTGCTGAGCATCTG
>DAIMNI010000068.1:0-639 GCA_036720245.1 Tissierellia bacterium
AGTATTTGCCAATTTGTTTTTAAAATATGGTGGAATATTATTTAAACTATTTGAATAGATAGAAACCCTCCTTTTGGAGGGTTTTTTATATATAAAAATTGGGTAAACTGTTATAATAGATATAAAAGTAAAATTAAGGAGAGAAGTTATGGGCTTAAGAGAAAATATAATAAGTTTTATGGAAGAAAAAGTATATAAACCTATGTCTAAAGAAGAATTGTCACAGGAATTTGGCCTTAGGGGGAAAGAAATCGAAGCCTTCTATAAAGTGCTAAAGGATATGGAAAAGGAAGGCACAATTATTAAAACTAGAAATGAACTTTATGGCTTAGTGGATAAGATGAATTTAGTAGTAGGAAAAATTGATGCCAATGAAAAAGGATTTGGATTTCTAATTCCCGATGATAAAACTAAAGAAGATGTATATATCCCAGTTGAGGATATGAACGGAGCATTTCATGGAGATAAAGTAGTAGTAAGGTTAAAAACTAGAGCTTTACCTGGCCTAAGGGATGAAGGAGAAATTATTAGAATAATTGAAAGGGCTAACGAAACCATAGTAGGCACCTTTGAAAGTAGCAAAAACTTTGGCTTTGCAGTCCCAGACAATAGCAAAATTCCCTATGATAAATTTATTCC
>DAIMNI010000068.1:692-11335 GCA_036720245.1 Tissierellia bacterium
AATTGAAATACTAGGCTATGCAGGGGAAAAAGGCACAGATATATTGTCTATTTTAAAACAATTTAAATTGGAAGAAGAATTTCCTAGAAAAGTCATAAATCAAGCGGAAAACTTAGAGGAGAATGTATCCTTAGAAGAAATAGAAAAAAGAGAGGATTTAAGGAATTTAAATAGTTTTACCATAGATGGGGCGGATGCAAAGGATTTAGATGATGCCGTATCTATAGAAATATTAGATAATGGTAATTATAATTTAGGTGTTCATATTGCCGATGTAAGCCATTATGTAAAAGAAAAATCCCCTTTAGATAAAGAAGCCTACAAGAGGGGAAATTCTGTATATTTAATAGATAGAGTAATCCCTATGCTACCTAAGGAATTATCCAATGGAATATGTAGTTTAAATCCAAATGAAGATAGACTAACCCTATCAGTATTTATGGAAATAGACAAAAATGGAGAGGTAATAGACCATAGAATTGTAGAAGGGGTAATTAACAGTAAGGCTAGACTTGTATATGATGATGTTTCAGATTTTTTGGAAAAAGAGGATATTAAGGCAGAGGAAAAATTAAAAGAACAGGCAAAAGAATTAAAAATAATGGGAGAATTATCTAGTTTACTTTATAAAAAAAGGCAAAAAAGGGGCAGCATAGATTTTGAATTTCCTGAAACGAGAATTATATTAGATGAAGAGGGCATTCCCGTAGATATTAAAAAAGAAGATAGGCGAATAGCCAATAAAATGATTGAGGAATTTATGCTTGTAACTAATGAAACTATAGCAGAAGAAATGTACTGGGGGGATTTGCCATTTATATATCGAATACATGAAAAACCAGATATGGAAAGAATCGAAGAATTTAACAAATTTATTCACAATTTTGGCTACAATATTAAAGGCAGTCAAGAAATTCATCCAAAGGAATTACAATCTTTATCCCATGAGGTAAAAGGGAAAAAAGAAGAGATTTTAATTAATACATTATTATTAAGATCCCTAAAAAAGGCTAGATATAGTGAAGAAAATGAAATACATTTTGGATTAGCCTCTAAATATTATTGCCATTTTACAGCACCTATTAGAAGGTACCCAGATTTACAAATTCATAGAATAATAAAGACTTATATAAATGGAAAGCTAAATTCTCTGGAAAGAGAAAAATTAAATATAGAATTACCAAATGTAGCAGAACATACTTCCATAACAGAAAGAACTGCAGAAGAAGCAGAAAGAGAAGTAGAAGATTTAAAAAAGGCAGAATATATGTCTAAAAGAATTGGAGAAGAATATGAAGGGATGGTTTCTTCCTTAACTCATTTTGGAATGTTTGTTCAATTAGACAATACCATAGAAGGATTAGTACATTTTAGTAATATGACAGATGATTATTATCATTTTGATGAGGAGAAATATTATATTATAGGAGAACATACCAAAAAGATATATAGACTAGGGGATACGGTACAAATTAGGGTAATAAATGCAGACCTAATTAGAAGGAATATAGATTTTATGCTAATTTGATGTATAAAACAGATTTTTTTGGCACCATAAAATAAGTTGACAGTATGCTTAAAGGCTGATAAACTCAATTTATAATATAAAAAACGTGGTGAAGTATATGAAAAAAGATGATGTAAAAATACTTGCCTCCAATAGAAAGGCAAGGCATGAATATTTTATAGAAGATACTGTGGAAGCAGGGATAGCTTTAAAAGGCACGGAGGTAAAATCCATTCGTCAAGGGAGAATTAATATTAAGGAAAGCTATGCTATTGTAGAAAATGGGGAAATATTTATATACAATATGCATATTAGTCCATATGAACAAGGAAATATTTATAATGTAGACCCCATTAGAAAAAGAAAGTTATTGCTACACAAAAGAGAAATTAGAAAACTAGATGCACAAATTATGCAAAAAGGCTATACTTTAATTCCTTTAACCGTATATATTAAAGATGGTCTAGTTAAAATAGAATTAGCTTTAGGAAAAGGTAAAAAATTATATGATAAGAGAGAAGATATAGCTAAAAAAGACGCAATGAGAAAAATAGAAAGACAAATGAAAGAAAAATATGAGTAAAATTAAAATGAGGGGGCTTTCTAATGGAAGTAAATCAAAGAATCGATAAATTAAGGCAATTAATGAATGAAAAGGGGATAGATGCCTATATAATCCCTACTTATGATCCACATCAATCAGAGTATTTGGCTGACCATTATAAAGCTAGAACTTGGATTTCAGGATTCACAGGTTCTGCTGGTACTGTAGTAATTACTCAGAAAGAAGCTATACTTTGGACTGATGGTAGATATTTTATCCAAGCAGAAAAAGAGTTAAGACCAAGTGAAATAAAATTATCTAAAATGGGGATTCCAGGATTTCCTACTTATACAGAGTGGTTAAATGATAATTTAGATAAGGGAGATACATTAGGTTTTGATGGGAAAATAGTACCCCAATCTGATGTAGAAAGATTGGAAAAAGCCTTTGGGAAAAAGGAAATAAAATTTGTAGATGAATACGATTTAGTAGGAGAAATATGGGAAGATAGGCCAGAAGCCCCTAATAGTAAAGCTTTCATCCATGAATTAAAATATACGGGTAAAACAGCTAAAGAAAAAATAGAAAATGTAAGGGAAAAAATGAAAAAGGAAGATATAAGTCATTTTATTTTAGCTAGTTTAGATGATATAGCTTGGCTTTATAATATAAGGGCTAGAGATGTAAATAATAATCCTGTAATAATATCTTATGCATTAATTACTGAGGATAAGGCCTTTTTCTTTGCAGATGAAAACAAAATAGATAATGATGTAAAATTATACTTAAAAGGAAATGGCATAGAAATTCAAGATTATAATAAAATAATAGATTATGTAAAAAATATTGAAGATAATAGCAATGTATTTATAGATCCTAATAGAATTAATAGGTGGCTATATAATGCAATACCAGATAAATGTGAAGTAAAAAGAGGCACAAATATTACAACTGAATTAAAGGGAATCAAAAATCCTACAGAAATTGAAAATCAAAAAAATGCCTATATTAAAGATGGAGTAGCATTGGTTAAATTTATGTATTGGCTAGATGAAAATGTAGGTAAAACCACTATAACTGAAGTATCTGCAGCAGAAAAATTAGAGGATTTTAGAAAAGAACAAGAAGGCTTTATAGAACCAAGCTTTGACACTATAGCAGCCTTTAAAGAAAATGCAGCTATGATGCACTATAAAGCTGAAGATGGAAAATCTAATTATGAATTAGAGCCTAAAGGCATGCTTCTAGTAGATTCTGGTGGACAATATTATGATGGGACTACAGATATTACTAGAACTATAATATTAGGAGATATTTCAGAGGAAGAAAAGAGGGATTATACCCTAACTTTAAAATCCCATATAAATCTAATTAATGCTAGATTTTTATATGGAATATCTGGCGCAGGTTTAGATGCCATAGCTCGTTACCCATTGTGGCAAGATGGATTAGATTATAAATGTGGCACAGGCCATGGAGTAGGCTTTTTATTAAATGTCCATGAAGGGCCTCATGGCATGGGCCTCAATAGAAATAATGTAGTATTTGAAAAAGGCATGATTATAACCATAGAACCAGGAGTATATAAAGAAGGAAAACATGGCATTAGAATCGAAAATGTGGCAGTAGTAGAAGAAGATATAGTTACAGAGTCTGGTCAATTTATGAAATTTGAGCCTCTATCCTATGTACCTATAGATTTAGAGGGAGTAGATGTAGAATTACTCAGTAAAGAAGAAATAAAATGGCTAAATGATTATCATGAAGAAGTATATAATAAATTGTCTCCATATTTAACAGATAAGGAAAAACAATGGCTAAAGAATGAAACTAGAAATATATAGTATTATAAAACTTCCTTTCCGATTATTGGAAAAGGAAGTTTTTATTATATTTAATGCTGTATTATGATATTATAATTATATATTGATTTTACATCGGTGGAATGGAGCTATCCTGTCATTCTGAGTGTATGGAAAATAATGGACTGCACAGAGAACCGTCCCCAGTGCAGTAGTGCATTAGAAAGGTGATAATATTGTTTAATATAGAAGAAGAATTAAAAAAGCTACCAGATAAACCTGGTGTATATATAATGAGGGATAAATCTGAAGAAATAATTTATGTGGGCAAGGCCATATCCCTTAAAAGGCGAGTTAGACAATATTTTGGTTCTACAAAAAACAATCCTCCAAAGGTAAATGCTATGATAAAGCATATTTATGAATTTGAATATATCATAGTAGACAATGAAGTAGAAGCTTTAATACTTGAGGCAAATTTAATTAAAAAACATAGACCAAAATATAATATTTTACTAAGGGATGATAAACAATATCCCTATATAAAAGTAACTACTAATGAAAAGTACCCAAGAGTTATAAAAACTAGAAATGTGTTAAAGGATGGGGCCAAATATTTTGGACCTTATCCATCAGTATATGCAGTTAATGATGCTATAGATATAATAAGAAGGCTTTATCCCATTAGAACATGTAATAGAGATTTAAGTAAAGATTTAGGCAAAACTAGGCCTTGTTTAAATTTCTATATAGGCAGATGTTTAGGACCCTGTCAAGGCAATGTGGATGAAGATAAATATATGGAAATGATAGACGAAATTATTATGTTTTTATCGGGGAAAGAGGACAAATTAATAGATAAAATTGAAGAAAAAATGAAAAAAGCTGCAGAAAATATGGATTATGAAAATGCAGCTAAGTTTAGAGATCAAGTCAATTCTTTAAATGTAATATTAGAAAAACAAAAAATAGTATCTTCTAATATAATAGATCAGGATATAATTGGAATGGCTAAAGGAATAGATGAAGTATGTATACAGGTATTTTTTATTAGATCCGGGAAGATTATTGGCAGAGAGCATTTTATTATCTCTGATACTTTTAATGAGGATAAAAGTAGTATATTAGATTCTTTTATTAAACAGTTTTATTTAGGCACGGCCTATGTGCCTAAGGAAATATTTATTGAAGAAGAAATTGAAGATATGGCTACTATAGTTAAATGGTTAAGTAAAAAACGAGGTTCTAAAGTAAATATTAGAGTTCCCAAAAGGGGAGAAAAATCTCAATTGATGGATATGGTTAAAACTAATGCTATGGATATGTTAAATCAATATGGAGATAAATTTTTAAGAATTCAAAGGAAGAATGAAAAAGCCTTAAAAGAAATACAATATGCTATAGGGCTAGAGGAGATTCCAAATAGAATAGAAGCCTATGATATATCTAATATAGCTGGTGTATCTCCAGTAGGTTCTATGGTGGTTTTTGAGCAGGGAGAACCAAAGAAAAGTGATTATAGAAGATTTAAAATCCAATCTGTAAATACACCTGATGATTATAAAAGTATGGATGAAATAATTAGAAGAAGATTTAAAAGGGCATTATCCCAAAGTGAAGGTTTTGCTATTTTTCCAGATTTAATTATGATAGATGGAGGCAAAGGACAAGTAAATATAGCACTTAATGTATTAAAAGAATTAAATATAGAAATTCCCGTATGTGGCCTAGTCAAAGATGATTTTCATAAAACTCGGGGAATTATATATAATAATAAGGAAATTAATTTAGAGGAAGATAGCCTAGGCTATAGATTAATATATAAAATTCAAGAGGAAGCCCATAGATTTGCCATAAACTATCATAGGAGTCTAAGAAGTAAAAAAATGTTTAAATCCGAATTAGACGATATTAAGGGTATAGGGGAAAAAAGGAAAAAAGAGCTTTTAAAACATTTTCGTAGTATAGATAATATTAAAAAGGCCTCCATAGAGGAATTAGCACAGGTAGAAAGCATGAATGTGAAAGTGGCTAAGGATTTATACAATCATTTTAGAAAGGATGAGGGGGGTAAAAATGAATGATATTACATTAGATAAAATAGTAAAAGATTTGGATTTAGAAATAATTTATAAGGCTAAAAATATAGAGGAAGAAAAAATTACTGCCGCAGAAGTAAATAGGCCTGGATTACAATTGGCTGGATATATGGACAAATTTGCCTATGAAAGACTACAGATATTTGGAAATGTGGAATGGCATTATTGCAATAGTTTACCTAAAAATCTGCGATATATAAGATTTGAAAATATATTTAAATTTCCCATTCCCGCTTTAATTGTTTCAAGGAATATGGAAGTTTTTGATGAAATAATGGAATTAGGACAAAAATATAATCGTACTGTTTTACGTACATCATATCCTACTACTAAATTTATCAATATTTTGATTAATTATCTAGATTATGAATTGGCGCCAGAAACTACAATCCATGGAGTATTAGTGGAGGTTTATGGAATGGGGATATTAATTATAGGCAAATCTGGGGTAGGAAAATCTGAAACAGCATTAGAATTAATAAAAAGAGGACATAGACTTGTAGCCGATGATGTAGTGGAAATTAAACAAGTGGAAAACCGGTTAAGTGGGGAAGCTCCAGATATAATTAGGCACTTTATGGAAGTGCGAGGTATAGGAATATTAGATATTGAAAGGCTTTATGGAGTAGGTGCTGTGAAAAAAAGCGAGTTTATAGATTTAATCATAGAACTAGAATTTTGGGATGAGGAAAAAGAATACGATAGGGTTGGATTAGATGAAGAATATGTGGAATTATTAGGCATAAAGGTACCAAAATTAGTTATCCCAGTAAGGCCTGGTAGAAATTTAGCTATGATTGTAGAAGTAGCTGCAAGAAATACTAGACAGAAAAAACTAGGCTATAATGCAGCAGTAGAATTAAATAAAAAGATAAAAAAAGAGATGAGTAAAAGAAGTCAAAACACTATGGGCTAAATTGGTTGACTTTATAGGATATGTTTATTATACTTTATTATAGGACTACAATTCTAGACATTTTAATATATTAGCTAAGGCTAATTTGGAATAAATTTTTAGTAAATTCCATTGTCTAAAATTTCTCAATACAGAAGGAGGTTATACTTTATGGCAAGAATGATGAAAACCATGGATGGTAATACTGCAGCAGCCCATGTGGCCTATGCTTTTACAGATGTAGCTGCAATATATCCAATCACACCTTCATCCACTATGGCAGAATTAGTAGATGCATGGTCAGCCCATGGTAGAAAAAATATTTTTAATCAAGAAGTATTAGTTGCAGAAATGCAATCAGAAGCGGGAGCAGCAGGAGCAGTTCATGGCTCCTTATCAGCAGGAGCATTAACTACTACATTTACTGCATCTCAGGGTTTATTACTTATGATTCCAAATATGTATAAAATGGCAGGAGAACTGCTTCCAGCGGTATTTCATGTAACCGCTAGAGCTGTTGCAGGTCATGCTTTAAGTATATTCGGAGATCATCAAGACGTAATGGCAGCAAGACAAACAGGCTTTGCATTTTTAGCATCTGGTTCTGTTCAAGAGGTAATGGATTTAGCAGGAGTAGCCCATTTATCTGCTATTAAAGGCAGGGTACCTTTTGTTCACTTCTTTGATGGGTTTAGAACATCCCATGAAATTCAAAAAGTTGAAGTAATGGAATATGAAGATTTAGCAAAACTAGTAGATTATGAAGCCTTAAATGAATTTAGAAATAGATCTTTAAATCCAGAAAGACCATATACTAAGGGTACAGCTCAAAATCCAGATATTTATTTCCAAGCTATGGAGGCTTCTAATCCATATTATGAAAATATAGTAGAAGTTGTAAATGATTATATGAAGGAAATAAATAAAATCACAGGTAGAGACTATAAACCATTTAACTATTATGGGCATCCAGAAGCAGAAAGAATAATAGTAGCTATGGGTTCTGTAACAGAAACCATAGAAGAAACCATAGATTATTTAATGGAAAGAGGAGAAAAAGTAGGGGTAATTGAAGTACATTTATATAGACCTTTTGAGCCTAAATATTTCTTTAATGTACTACCTAAAACAGTTAAGAAAATAGCTGTATTAGATAGAACTAAGGAAAAAGGTGCTATAGCAGAACCACTACATTTGGATATAAAGAGTATATTCTATAATTCTGAATTAAGGCCAGTAATAGTAGGCGGAAGATATGGATTAGGTTCAAAGGATACTACTCCAGATCAAATAAAAGCAGTATTTGACAATCTAAAAGAAGACAATCCAAAAGATAGATTTACCATAGGTATAGTAGATGATGTAACTAATACATCATTAGAAATAAAAGAGAAAATAAACACAGAACCAAAAGAAACTATTAGATGTAAATTCTGGGGTTTTGGTTCAGATGGTACAGTTGGAGCAAATAAATCTGCTATTAAAATAATCGGTGATGATACAGATATGTATGCACAAGGATATTTTGCTTATGATAGTAAAAAATCTGGTGGTGTAACTATATCTCACTTAAGATTTGGACATGAACCAATAAAATCCACTTATTTAATAGATGAAGCTGATTTTATTTCTTGTTCAAAACAATCCTATGTATATCAATATGATGTATTATCAGGACTTAAAGATAATGGCAAATTCTTACTAAATTGTATTTGGGATGAAAAAGAACTAGAAGAAAATCTACCAGCTTTTATGAAGAGATATTTAGCAGAACACAATATAGATTTCTATACAATAGATGCTACTAAATTGGCAAGTGAAGTAGGCTTAGGTGGAAGAACTAATATGATAATGCAATCTTCATTTTTCAAATTAGCAGAAGTACTTCCACTAGATGAAGCTATAGCCCATCTAAAATCCTCTATTCAAAAGGATTATGGTAAATATGGGGAAAATGTAGTTGAAATGAACAACAAAGCTGTAGATATGGCAATAGAAAAATTAGTTAAAATAGATATACCAGCTTCTTGGAAAGATGCAAAAGATGAAGAAGTTAAAGATGAAAAAGAAATACCAGAATTTATAAAAAATGTTGTAATACCAATGAATAGACAAGAAGGAGATAAATTACCTGTAAGTACATTTGTAGGTAGAGAAGATGGAGCATTTCCACATGGTACTGCAGCTTATGAAAAACGTGGTATAGCAGTAGAAGTTCCACATTGGATAATGGAGAATTGTATACAATGTAATCAATGTTCCTATGTATGTCCACATGCTGTAATTAGACCATTTTTATTAGATGAAGAAGAACAAAAGAATGCACCAGAAACCTTTGAAACTAAGAAGGCTATAGGTAAAGGCTTAACAAACTATGGATTTAAAATTCAAGTATCTCCATTAGACTGTACTGGCTGTGGAAACTGTGCAGATGTATGTCCAGCTAAGGAAAAAGCATTGGTAATGAAACCTTTTGGAGAAGAATATGAATTACAATCTAAAAATTGGGAATATGCAATAGAAGAAGTAACACCAAAAGAAGATTTAATAGAAGCTACTAATTTGAAGAATAGTCAATTCCATCAACCATTGCTACAGTTCTCAGGATCCTGTGCAGGTTGTGGTGAAACACCATATGCAAAACTTGTAACTCAATTATTTGGAGATAGAATGATACTTGCAAATGCTACAGGTTGTTCATCTATATGGGGGGCATCAGCACCATCCACTCCATATTGTGTAAACAAAGATGGTAGAGGACCAGCATGGGCAAACTCCCTATTTGAGGACAATGCAGAATACGGCTATGGTATGGCAATAGCTGTTAAGAAAATAAGAGAAAAATTAGAAAATCTAATGGCTGAATTTATAGAATTAGATTTGGATGAAGATTTAAATATGGCATTTAATGCTTGGTTAGAAGGAAAAGATGATCCAAAAGCTTCTAAAGCAGCAGCAGGACTTATAATACCAAGATTAGATAGAAAATTAGATAATGAAAAAGGAAATGAAATACTAAAAGAAATTCAAGATTTAAAAGATTATCTAATTAAAAAATCTATCTGGATATTTGGTGGAGACGGATGGGCTTATGATATAGGATTTGGCGGATTAGATCATGTATTGGCTTCTGGCGAAAATGTAAATGTATTAGTATTTGATACAGAAGTATATTCTAATACAGGTGGTCAGTCTTCAAAATCTACACCAAGAGCAGCAGTTGCAAAATTTGCAGCCTCTGGGAAAAAGGTAAGAAAGAAAGACCTAGGTATGATAGCTGCATCCTATGGATATGTGTATGTAGCTCAGGTAGCTATGGGTGCTAATATGAATCAATTAATGAAAGCACTACAAGAAGCAGAATCCTATGACGGACCATCTCTAATTATAGCCTATGCACCATGTATAAACCATGGAATTAGAACAGGCATGGGAACTAGTGTTAGACAAGAAAAGAAAGCAGTAGACACAGGCTACTGGCATCTATATAGATTTGATCCAAGATTAAAAGATGAGGGCAAAAATCCATTTGTATTAGATTCTAAAGAACCAACACAACCATTTATGGACTTCTTAGATTCAGAAGTAAGATACACCTCATTAAGAAAGTTCTTCCCAGAAGAAGCTGAAGAACTATTTAAAGTAGCAGAACAAGATGCTAAGGAAAGATACGAAAAATATAAGAAAATGGCAGAAGATTAATAGATAAAAAAGCTTATGGCGAAGGCCATAAGCTTTTTATAGTGTGCCCAGCATGGGCAACAACTTGGTGGTGAAAGTCCACTACGGGCTTGGT